>CBDURC010000270.1:0-4021 GCA_965369635.1 uncultured Anaerolineales bacterium
GACGGCGTACTCGATGGTGCCCTTTCCGTTGTCGACCTGGTTGCGGATTTTGACCTCGGGCGCGGGGAAGTCGCCTTCCTCGATCTGGACGCCGGGCACGAAGTCGTAGGCGTCCACCACTTCGACAACAGCGGGGTCGAAGGCCAGCTCCACCTGGGCCCCGTAGAGGTTCTCGATGTTGTCTACCAGCAGTTCTACAGTGACGGTGTCTGAGATGGTCAGCGTGCTTTGGGGCGGCGACACGAAAATGCGTGGCTGGGCCGGGCCACCGACGTGCACGGTGACGCTGTCAGGTAGGCTGCTGACCTGTCCATCGTGGACCACGAGCTCGACCTCGTAGTCCCCTTCGGTGTCGGCCCAGAAGCCAGGGAGCATACCTCCGGGATCGCTCAGGCCGGCATTGCTATCGCCCGGTTGGCTGGCGATGGACCATTGGAAGGTGAGCGGATCGCCGTCAAGGTCGCGGGATGCCGAACCGTCCAGTTGCACTGTCCCCCCGACGCCGACGTTGCGGTCTGGCCCGGCGTCGGCGGTCGGCTGGAAGTTGGGCCGCTCGGCGACGGTGACGTACATAGTGGCCAGCCCCACCAACCCTTCGCTGTCTTCGGCCACCAGCATGATCAGATGGTTACCCTGCGGCAGCGTATCCACGTCGAGTCTCCGTCCCGTGCCCAGGGGGACGTAGCGGTCGGCGTACCAGTGCAATGCCTCCGGATCCAAGAGGCCATCTTCCAGGTCCGATGCCGCGCCCACCAGCACCAGCCGATCGCCTTCCACGACGGTCGTCTCGGCTGTGGGTGATAGAATGCGCGCCACAGGCGGTTTGCCAGGTACCACGAAGGCGCGGGAGGTGGCCACGCTGGTGTTGAGGCCGTCAGTGGCCAGCACGCGCACCATGGCCTCCTCGCTGCCCGGCAGGTCGGACAGTACAACGGGCAGCTCCTGTTCGGTCAGGTCGCTGGCCAGTGTCTGCCACTCTCGCTCACCCTCCCGCAGGGGGCCGGGGCTGTACTGAACCATGTAGTGGAGCGGATCGTCGTCGCCATCGTCAGCGAACCAGATGATGAGCGGCTCGTCGGGTTGGCCCTCGAAGCCGTCCGCTGTCGGCGAGAAGATCTCCACGGTCGGAGCAGCTTTACTGCGGACGATCTGGGCCAGCGTCTCGCCATCTCTGCGCAGCTCAACGGTCACCACGCCCTCAGGCAGGGGGAGCAACTCGCCGAAGCTGGGCGGCAGTGCGATGGAGTCGGCAATATCGTCCGGGTCGGCGTGCATCAAAGGCACGGTGAAATGGCGCACCGACAACTCCTGCCCGCGGGCGCCGAGCAAGGCGATGCTGTACTCTCCCTCGCCTGGCTCATCGGCCGTGCCGGAGGGGAATTCCAGCTCATACGCTGGCAGCAAGGACCAGTCCTCTTGGTCCGCCTGCCCGCGAACCCGAAGATAGTTGCTCAACTGCAAGGTGGTTCGGGAATCGCTGTCTGGAGATTCCCCTGCACTGGCATCCTGGCCGATGGTGCCTGAAGCAAGGGATGTTGTCGGGTATGTCAGGTTCTGACCCGTGAAGGCGTTGAACATTCGGATCCAGTTGCGTGAGGATATCCAGTAATTGCCGCCGTAGGACATGAAGTCGTGCGGATCGGCCTCCGTCGTCCCAGGTATTATGACGGTCATGTCGTAGACGTCAAACCCGAAGGCATCGATGGTGCCGTGGGGCCAGGGCCAGTTGTCGCAGGCCCAGGGGTTGCACTCGGCGCCGTGTCCGGGCGGCGGCCCGGCGTGGTCAAGACCCACAGCGTGGCCCACCTCGTGGGGGAAGGAGTCCGGGCGGTTCGCTCTGCCGTAGGCGGCCCCACTACCTCCCACGCCTGCGCAGGGGAAGCCATTGTCGAACAGAGCGTATACTGCCTTCTTGTTGGCCTTGTTGGGGAAGTCGGCCTTCAGGTCCTTCCACGCATCTTGGCACTTCGCTGCCAGGTTCTTCTTGGGGTCCGGGTCACAGTTGGTGCCGCAGTCATTGTAGGTCCAGGAAGCGTTCTGCACTGTTGGAAGCGTGGTCTCATCGACAGGGAATCTGCGGCCGAGGTAGTCCACGGCAGCGTCGAATTGGGGTTGTGTGGGCTCACTTGTCGTAGAGCCCAGCTTGCGGGTGGTGCGGACAAAGTGGATGAGCTTATTCTCGAAGTTAGGTACCGTCTCGAACTTGACTGAGGAGATGCGGAAGCGGTTGGCGGCATCGTTGCAGCCGCCGCACTCCTGGAGTCCGTGCGGGGGCAGGATGACGGCCTCCAGATAGATCGTGCCCGCCATGGTCCAACTGCTGGGCAGGGTGAAAACCCAGCTCAGCTTCGTGTCGCGGCGCTTCGTGTCCAGGCTATCGTTGGGCCGGATGGTTATCTGGCTCAGGATACTGGGCGGCAGGCTCTGGGGGTTGAGGTATTGGTATCCGGAGCAGGGGATCGAGTAGGTCGAGTTGGCGAAGCAGCGCAACTGGGCCCGCACCTTATCCAGTTGAACATTGCCCGTCGTCCCCATCACGCCCGCATACACCCGCACCACCGTCGTCCGCCCCGCCACCAGGGGCACGGACGTCGGTGCAGCGGGGTACTGGAAGGATGGCGGCGTGCCGCTCTTGCTGACCTGCGAGTTGGTCGGCAGCCAGGGCTGGATGGCCTGGGTGATCTCCATGGCCTGCGCCCAGAGGTTGAAGTAGCCGATGTCGACAAAGTTGATGATGCGGTCGGCCTGGCCCACGTGGTTGGCGTAGTCCCAGGCCTTCACGCGGATGGTCTTGATGTTGTTGGGCAAGAAGACCATGGAGTTGAAGCTGACTTTGGTGGGGAACAGGTCGTAGACGCACAGGGGGCCCGTGCCCCCGCAGGCGAGGAAGGAGGAAAGAACTTTACCGGATCCATTGAGGTAGGAGACCTGAACCTTGGCCACGCCGCTCTCGCTGTCGGTGACGACGAAGGCCAGCTCCTGCAAGGGATTCTGCACTGTCGTGCCGTTGCTTGCCGGCTTGGTGATCTGCACCGCGGGAGCGGCGGTGTCGTTGACGCAGACTGGACCGATGGTGCTGAAGGTCAGGTCATCTATGATCTCGTGGGTGACGTTGCCGGCAGCCGGACCGCTGAACCAGATCTCCACGCTGCGGATGTTACCGCCGGTCGAGGAGACCGATAGCTCGTGCAGGACCTGGGTCGGCCCGACGCCCAGTTGGGTGCTGTCCTGGTCGACGACACCGGTGCCTGGGGTGGTGCTGCTGTAGGCCCACATGTGCGCGTTCACGCCGAAGCTGTAGGAGCGATCGAGTCCGGCCTGCACGCTCACCGCCGACTGACCCGTGGTGAAGCGGATTTCGATCTTCTTGAACTCGCCGAACTCATCGCCTGCGTAGTTGTTAGTCAGCGCATGGGTGGGGCTGGACGTGGTCACCGACGGCGCGAAGATGCGGCCGCCATGGTTCAGGAACTCGACGCCCTTGTTGGTGGCCGGATTGTTGCAGTATTGGCTGCGCACCATCTCGGGTTGGGGGATCGCCTCCTCGAAGGTGATCTTGCCCTGCAGTTCCGGCGCGGCTGTCGGCTTGGCCATCGCGCCACCCGGCAGCGTTGCCACTAGAAGCAGCACCAGTACCATCAGACGTAGCACTCTGTGCTTTCTCTTCATCGCGCACCTCCTCGCACGCTGGTCAGCGGAATAGCGGAAGAAGCGGAGACCGGCCCCATACTCACCACCAAGGCACAAAGACACCAAGGGGCCTTGATGCTCCTCGATGTCCCGGAGTCGCGCTCCGGGCCGCATCGCATCTCTCGGCGTTTCGTGCCCCGGTGTGTTTCTGGTCGTCGCTCTACCCGATGCCCCAGAGTTGCACCCTGGGACCGAACCGCATCTTCCGCTGCCTCGGACCTTGTTACCTCATTGCCTCATTACCTCGGCGCCCCATCCTCCTACCCCACCAGGATCACCGGCAGATAGAGCCGCGGCCGCCCGCTCACCGTCACCTGCCCATCCTCGGTCG
>CBDURC010000271.1:0-4012 GCA_965369635.1 uncultured Anaerolineales bacterium
AGGCACCGAAAGCACCTGCCCGCGGAACTGCTGGCCAGGAAAGGCATCAAAAGTGATCGCCCCCGGCTGGCCTGCCTCCACCTGGCGGATGGTAGTCTCGTCCACCAGAGCCAGCACCTGCAACTCGTTCAGGTTTGCGATAGTCAGAATCCGGCTGTTCTTGTTGACCAGGTCACCCCGCTCGGCGGCTGTGTCCAGGATCGTGCCATCGAACAGCGCTCGGATGGTAGCGGCCTCCAGGTCTGCCTCCGCTTCCGATACAGCCAATCGTTTCTTATCCACGTTCGCCTGGAATACGGCCAGCTTCACCGGGTCTACGCCCTCATCCAGCTCGGCGCGCTTCTCCTGTGCTTCAGCCAGGGCCACCTCTGCCTCTGCGATGGCCATCTTGGCCTTGGCCAGGTCCAGATCGTCCACCCCCGCCTGCGCCTCAGCCAGCGCTTCCTGCGCCGCCTGCAGCTTCTCTTCTGCCCGCCGCACTCGCCTGCGAGCGTTCAGCAGAGTGATCTCCGCCTGCGTTTCGGTTCTGACCACAGCGTCCTGGGCGTCCAGCAGCGCATTGTACGCCGTCCGCAGCCGGTCCTGGTGGTAAGCGTCCGAGTAGGTCTCGTTGGCCAGCCGGGTGTATTCTGCCGAGCGCTCCGCTTCCGTCTCGCGCAGGTCGAACAGCTTGTCGGCTGTGGTGCTGTCGGCCTCCAGATCACTCAGGTCGGCCTGGGCTTCTACCAGATCAAGCCTAGCATCTGCCACCTCAGATTGCAGGTCGACGATGTCTGGGCTGAGCAACTCGTCCAGGTCTTCCTGTGCCTGTTGCAGATCGAGCTTAGAGCGGGCTATGGCCAGATCGGCCCGGGCAATCTCCAGTTCAGTAGCTGAGGTTTGCAGATCAGCCAGCACTTCCTCCGCTTCCTGCAGATCGCTCTTAGCCTGATCCAGTGCCTGTTGATAGGGCGACGGGTCAATGGAGGCCAGAGTCTGCCCTTCCTGCACCACGTGGCCAGCATCCACGTCCAGCGCGAGCAGCATCGTGGTGCCCGAAGCACGATCGAAATACAGGTCCTCCTGCTGCACGGCGTACAGCTCGCCCACCACGCTGATGCTTGCGCTGACGTCGCCTCGCTGCACCGCTACCACCTGAGTGAAGCCGCCATCATCACCGACGGCGGCGCCGGCCGCCGGCGCGATGCGGGTCTGATACAGCCAGAAACCTCCGGCGCCAAAGGCGACTACCGCCGCCAAGACGATAAGTACACGTATCACCGCTTTCATCAACACATCCCCCTGTCTACCGCGAACCGCCTGAACCCATACCCCCGCCCGGAGCGAAGCGACCAGCAGGCGCTACCTGCACGGAGCGCGCCGTGATGCTTCCGTCCTCGTTCTCGCTGCCCGAGACGATCACCTGTTCTCCCGGTTCCAGTTCTGCCACCGTCACAGAGGCATACTTCTCTATCAGCGTGGTGTCGGTGATTTGGACGCGGGTCTGCTGACCGCCCATGTTCGTGATGATCAGGGAATCGCCGTCTATATCCTCGATCTGACCGATGAGACCCCCGCCCGGGGCGTCAAAGCGACCAAAGCTGCTTTGGTGAGCATCGGCGCCGCTGACGTCACCTCGGCCCATAGTGCCCATGCGTTGCCAAAGCGCCTCAGGCAGCGAGGCCCTCGCCTGCTGCTTGCCATAGAGCGTGCCGCCGTAGAAACTGCCGGCGACGAGGCCAAGCAATACGATAATGCCAAGCGCAACACGTAGAGTTCGGTTCATCTGAGAATACCTCCTCGTATGATTATGTTCGTAGTCAGGCACGGAACGAAGTGGAGTGCCGTCCAACGCCACTCCGCTACGCTACGAGGCTCACTACGAACCCCGCCTGCCAATCCCCTTGACATCCCCAATGCTCTGCAAACGGGTCAAGAATCTCTCCACTGCTCTCAGCGGACTGCCAAGTCCGCCGCTAAGCCGCCGGACATGACTGTCCAGGGGGAGCAGTGAGTATCATCGCACTCCGGAAGCGTGTGGGACCGCAACATGGCTGCTGTTATTCAGCAGATCGCGAACACCCCGAGCGTACATATGCTCGCCGGCCTGGCGCGGGTTCTTGACCGGATCATCGCCAACGACGCGGCCGTCGTGCAGCCGGATGACGCGGCGCGTGTGCTCGGCGATGTCCGGTTCATGGGTGACCAAGACAATAGTAATGCCCTGCTCGTCGTTCAGTTGCTGGAAGATGCGCATCACTTCAGCGCCAGACTTGGAGTCGAGATTGCCGGTGGGCTCATCCGCCAGGATGATGCTCGGTTCGTTCACCAGAGCGCGGGCGATGGCCACACGCTGCTGTTCACCGCCCGACAATTCATTCGGGCTGTGGTGGATACGATCGCCCAGGCCAACCATCTCCAGGGCGGCGGTAGAGCGCTGGCGGCGATTCCATATGCCAGCGTAGATGAGAGGCAATTCGACATTGGCAAGCGCAGATGTACGGGGCAGGAGATTGAAGGTCTGAAAGACGAAGCCGATTCTGCGATTGCGGATGTCGGCGAGTTGCCTACCATCCATGCGCCCCACATCCTGACCATCAAGCTTGTACACACCGCTCGTGGGCACATCGAGCGCCCCCAGGATGTTCATGAGCGTAGACTTGCCGGAACCGGATGATCCCATGATGGCCACCAACTCCCCTGTAAACATCTGCAGGGACACACCGCGCAGTGCGTGCACCTCAACCTGGCCCATCTGATAGACCTTGGTAACGTCTTGGATCTCGATTAGAGCTTGATTATCAGTCACAGATAGACCCCCCGGAGAACTGCTATCGGGGAACTGCGCCGAGGCAATGCGCCGCAGGCAATTCCTTATCTATGATTCCCCATCCATAATGAAACGTGGGAGCTTCTCCCCCTTCTCCTCATTCACTGACACTGAACTCGACCACAGGAGGACAAGGCACAAAGTGACGGGCGAACGCGCCTGAGTGGTTCGCCCCACGCCCAAACGGAGCTTCTCGCGGCCAGGATTCGTCCTGACCAGGGAAGCCCCTCAAGCAGCCTGGTTGTCCACCGCGCCACCGGCCAACCCGAGGCCCTCGCCAGCATCTGCCACCAGTATGGCAGGCACTTGTGGAGATCTTGTGGAGATGGAGTGAGGGAACCGCAAACCCTGGGCTGACCAAGAGCGAGGCGGGGCCAACGGCTCCTGCGCACTGAGCAGGTTATCCCGGGCCACCGCCAGCTCTTCCTCAGTCGGCAGTGCAGTCAACCGCTGCAGGTCGTCTACCACCAAGATGCGTTGTGCCATCGGTTGGCCCCTCTATGACTCTTGCCCGGATGGGCACAGATGATTATACCACTGGACGGCGAAATAAGCACATCTTCTCAGAAAGGACACGGATCAACGCGGATTGACACGGATGGGGTTGATTCTGATGGGTGTCCCTCCGTGTCCCTCCATGTTCATCCGCGCCCCAAACTCAGATCACTCTTGCCGCCCGCTGAGTCAGCAGCTCGACCAACTGGTCCAACAGGATGGTGGACTGCCCTGCACCGGCGCCAGCTCTGCGGCTGCCGACAGACAGACCGCTGGCCTCGGCGGTGGCGCGCAGTTTCTCAATCTCCTCCTGGCTCAAGCCGCCACCTGCTCCAAAGCCGCCCCCCCGGCCACCCGAGCCACTACCCGGGACATGCGCTCCAGGCGATGACTCTTGGCTGCCACCCTCAGCCTGGCGCGTGGCCAACTCCTCAGGTGATCTGCCCAGGCTCAACCCCTGTTCCTGTGCCCAGGCTCGCAAGTCGTCCTGGGTAAGCTGCATGGCTGCGATGGTCTCTAACTGCTCCGGGGCCATCTCGCCTTCGATCTGCTTCGAGACAGCGTTCGCCTCCGCACTGCCCCTCAGCGTGCCCCCTTGGAGTGCCTGCCACAGCGGGAGCAAAGCCGTCGCCTGCTGGGGCGTGACACCGTTGTCCGTCTCCTCCAGGCGGATGCTGCCCAGTGCCAGTTGGCTGCCCACGTCCAGTG
>CBDURC010000272.1:0-3957 GCA_965369635.1 uncultured Anaerolineales bacterium
ATCGCACTTGAAGGTGGGTGGGCACGACGACGCGGGGGATAGTGCGCAATCCCTGAGCCGCATTGCGGACGAGGCGCAGAGCGTAGGTGGTCTTGCCGGCAGCGGCTGGGGCCAGGTGAAGATGGACAGGCATGGGACCTCGGTGCTAATAAGCGTGCACTGGATGGAAGATCAATGGCTGGCAACAATGAGGAAGACACATCGCACCTGCGAAGACGTTGAAGGAGTGTCATGGTCAATCGTGGTCGCCACAGTGTCACAGGGTTCCACATCTGATGTATGCTACACCTCACAGCTGCTGGCATCACCCTACTCGAACCCTATGGATACCTTTGCATACTCCGGATCGAGTTTATGTAGCTCATCCCGCACCCGCTGGCGGAGCCCCACAGCCGGTTTAACGCAGAATTCCCTGAACTCTTCCTCGGTTGGCTTCATGTCCGGAAAGAGGAGCTTAAGGAAACCGGTGGCCAGACGAGCGATCGCTTTGCGATCGCGGAGGTCATCACAGCTCACCAAACGCATGTTCTGCGAAACGTACTCGCCGCATTGAGCTTCACGCCGCAGCACATGCAGGATTTCGGAGAAGAAATCGCCCTTGAAGCCCATGGAGGTGGATGGCGTGTCCTTGGTGACTCGCCCCATCTCCCATCCGGCGATGAGTCCATGGATGCGGTCAATGAAGGCTGTCTCCTGCAAGAAGTTGGGGATCTCGCGAAATAGCCCATCCTCGTCGTAGATAGGCTGATAGTCCGCATCAAGGGTCAGATTGCCCAGCATGGCGAAGCCGGCTTCGGACGTGCCCATGGTGTTGCCCCGGCTGTAGCGGCCCGATTCGAGGTAGACCTTGAGGCCAGCCATCAACTCCCCGGCGCTGTCCCCTCGGATACTCTGTACTTCGTCCAGGACGATGGCATCATAGCGGGTGATGAGGCCAGGGGTGTGGGTAGCCAGGTTGTGGAACAGGACGGCTGGGGTGATCTTGCCGCCGGCCACCACCCGGGCGTAGCGAGAGAGGTTGTCGTAGACAAAAGATTTGCCCGTGCCCTTGGGAGCCAACTCAACAATGTTGACCCGAGGCTCGGCCAGAGGGATGATGCGGGTGATGAGGATCATCTTCTGGCACAAGGATTGAGAGCGTGGGTTGAATCCGATGCTGGAGACCATGAGGTCTAGCCATTCATCGAAGGTGAAATGCTGGCGGCATTCCTTGAAGTAGTCCAGATCGACACTACTGATCTGGAAAGGTTTGAACTCCCGCATCCAGACTTGGCCTTTGTCCCTAGGTCCGTCTGGCGGAATGTAAAAGAGAGAACCGATTCCCCACACGCCGCTGGTCACCAGCAGTTCATTCTGATCGACGATTGGCTCGCTGACGAAGGCGTCGTTGATATCCAGCAGGGGAATATGCAAGTGGCGTTGGCCTGTTTTGAGGTTCACCCTGACGCTGAAGTCGTCCAGGAGTTGTACTGTCTCCAGCTTGAGCAGCCGGTTCTTGATCTCATCCTTCTGACCTTTTGCTGGCAAATAGCTACCCAGGAAGGCAGCAATACGCTGCCGACTCTCTCCGGTGAGCTGCCCCCCCTGAACGAAGTGAGAGAGGATCCACTCACCGACGTAGGTCGGGATAGCCCGCGCGCCAAAGCCGGCTTCGTGGATGAGATGCTTGTTGATGATCACTTCGCCGTAATAGTCCAGGGCTTTTCGCTCAAAAGATTCTAGCATCAGGATCTCCTCTAGAACTCAAAATCAAACTCCGTCCTGCTCTCCATCAGTGAGCGGGCTTGAACCGGGATGCTGACCGCCTGGACGGCAAAGCGTTGGCCTTGAAGCTCAAAGGCCCCCTCAACGATGATGGCCTCCAGAGTGGGAGCGCCAGGCCGTCGCTTGATCCGCACGGGGATGGTGATCTCGGCGGCGATGCCGGCCGGAATGGTCTCCACGAATACGCCCGGCAGGTCCGATTCGACGACGTTTAATTCAACGTTAGTGATGTCGTAGTCGTTGGGGTTACCGACGACAAAGATTAGACTGGCTTTGACAGAGTAGCGAATCACATTATCCGGCAGGCGGATAGTCGGCTGTAGTGCCTCGACCTCGGTCTTGACTAGCTTGCAGAAGGGTACGATGGTCTCTTCTGGCGTCAGGCCGCCGTGGACATAGATGCTCTCTTTGGTCTCTATGAAGCGATCATAACCTTTGGCGACAAAGTAGTTCTCGCATGTGTCAAAAGCATCGGCTCGAACGATATAGCAATGCACCTCATCATACGCGGTGGGGTTAGCGGCTCGCTTCTTGGGGATGGTGATGTAGCGATGATGTCGGTCCTGTGCCTGCTTACGGTAAAGCTTGTCGTCCAGGGCGTTGCCTATGCTGGGGGGGATCTTGGTCGAACCGTGATCGGACGTGACGTAGATGACCAGCTCTTGCTCAACTCTGGCCCGTTTGGAAAATTGGCTGACCACTTCGACCAGTGCATGGATGTAGCCCTGGACCTCAGCGGTGTGGGTGGTGCCGATCTGCCGCTCATCTTTGTGCAGGACGGTGTCAATGGGCAGGTAGTTGAGCAGGATCAGATCCTCCTTGAACCGTCGGCGCTCCTTCAGAGCGCCTAGCCTGGACAGGTAGGTCACCTGGTAGCCTTCGAAGAGACCATGCCAGTCCTTGTCCAGAATGTCCTCGTAGTTACGACCCTGAACCTTCTGTAGGTCGGGTTCCCCAGCGACCAGACACCACTTGGACACCTCTGTAGTTGTGGGGACTGGCGCCCACTTCGGTTCCACTTGGCCAACGACACGGAACCCACGGCGATTGAACTGAGCGACCAGGGGGCGCAGATACTTGAAGTTGAAGTTGTCAATCACAACGAACAGGACCTTGCGCCCCTCCTTGAGACTGTGCCTGGCATGGTTCAACAGGCTAAATACCCACTGGTCCTGATACTGATATTTGTGCGTGATGTAGTTCTCGTGGAACCAATCGGCATAGCATGCCGCGTAGGCAGCCACGGTGTCGTCCCAGCGATCGTTCTCCTCTAGCCAAAAACGATAAGGGAAATACTCGTGGAGAGCCCAGTGTAGCCAATCTTCGATGGTCTGGTTCCTGGCCGGATCTGCGGGATACTTGGGTGGGATGGCAGTTTCCAAGGCGGCAAGTTGCATCTCGGCCCGATCTTGAATAGGGCGAAACCGGGCCCTGATACGCTGCAGAAGTTGGGGAGTGAGGTGCAGCGACTCGCCCTTATCTCGGAGTCGCTCTACTAACCACTCCAATTCCTCAGGCAGCCAGCCGCTCATTTCATCCAATACGGCGTCCACGTCTGCCTGACTGACGATGCGAGCTGACAGATCGTTGAGATAGTATTGGAGTTCCTGGACGGCGTTGCCCAGGTCGAGGCTATCCAGATCTGCGGGTGTCGGATCAATCTCCAGATCCCTGAATCGGATGTACCACTCTCCCAAGACAGCCTGAGCCACCTCAGGTGGGTATCCCTGCAAGAGCTTGTAACGACCGAGGAGGTTCTTAAGCTCCGCTGGGGTCTCAAAGACAGCGTGGATCAGCTTCTTGAGTTCACGTCGTCTGGTTTGAGTCAGCCAACGATCCCCACACGCCCGCAATGCCTGCATTGTCAATGGACGCCCTTGGTTAGCCTGCCAGCGGGCCGGATCCAGACTATCTATCAGTTCTCCGGCCAGCCGGAGCGGAAACCGCACGAAGGTGAAAAACTCTCCCCAGTAATGCTCCAGCACTATCTCGTCGTAGGATTGACCGGCCCGCGGCACAATGTCGTCCCTCAAGAAGTCAGAGGCAAGGATCGCCTCGTCAGTGACGTGCTCTGGAATCTCGGTCTGCCAGCGCTCGGCCAACAGATGGCGAGCGGTTGTGGTAGAGTAAAGGACCATAGCGTCGCTGTACGAAGCGGCAAATCGCTCCATCCAGACGGCGCAAGCGGTATCG
>CBDURC010000273.1:0-3934 GCA_965369635.1 uncultured Anaerolineales bacterium
TTGTCAGCGGAGAAGCGGAATGATCGGAACGTTTATTTTCCGCTTGTTCCGCTATTCCGCTGATGAGCTGGGGAGGAAGCAAAGCATTGCCAGCGGAGAAGCGGAACGACCTGAACGCCTGTTTTACGCTTGTTCCGCTATTCCGCTGATGAGGTGAGGGAGGGCGCGAGCAAGGCTTCCCTACGATTCTGAATGACACCCTGTCAGTCCATGGATAGCAGCACCTTCAGGATACCGGGAGTTGCGGCCCGCTGGAAGGCGGCCAGCCCCTCATCCAGCGGGTAGACGGCATCGACAAACGGTTCCACGTCCACCAACCCTGCCGCCAGCAGCCGCAGAGCGGGCGCAAACGGCCCACACCGCGAGCCGACCACCGCGATCTCGTCCACGACTAAGCTGCTGAGATCCACGCTAGTTAGGCCGTGATAGGTACTCTTGAGCACCAACGTGCCTCGCGGCCGCAGCAGATGGCGGGCAGCGGCGAAACCACCAGAACTGCCGGTGCATTCGACGACGATGTCTGCCTCGCCCGCCGAGAGTGCGTAGCCTGCCAACCGCACAGCGATGCCACGTCGCCGCAGGATGTCCAGCTTGCTGTCGTGGCGCCCCACGGCAAGCAGATGACAACCGCTCAGCGCCAGCACCTGCGCCACCAGCAAGCCCAGCTTGCCATCGCCCAACACGACCACACGGTCGGTGGGACGCAGAGCAACCTGTTCCGGGATCTGCAGCGCTGCCGCCAGCGGCTCGGTGAAGACGGCGGAGCGGTCGGGGATCGTCTCGGGCACCAGGTGCAAGAGGTGGGCCGGCAGCGTGAGGAAATCGGCGAAAGCACCATCGCGGCCGGAGATGCCCAACGTCGTGCTGTGCGGGCAGTGCGTGGGTCGTCCGGCGAGGCAGGTGGGACATTCCCCGCAGTAGGCGTTGATCTCCCCCACCACCCGCTGCCCGAGCAGCACCGGATCGGGGCTAGCCTCGACGATGCCCACGAACTCATGTCCCAACACGCCGCGGAAGCCCAAGTATCCCTTGATCAGCTCCAGGTCGGTGTTGCAGATGCCCGCCAGCGTGACCCGCACCAGCGCTTCGCCCGGCGCTGGCTCAGGGTCGGGATAGGCGGGGTCAAAGCTCAATCCGTCATCGCAAAGCAAAACACGCATGAGAATCGGCCTCCTAATACCAAGAGGGAGAGCCCCTGGGGCTCTCCCCTCTATCGGTACGCTTCTCTCCGATGGCGTATTCGTGTGATGCGAACCTGTTGAGGCTGGTCGTCAATCTCGTATACGACGCGATACTCACCAACCCGTATCCGATACAAGCGTTCTTGTCCCACAAGCTTGCGAACACCCTGTGGACGCGGGTCGCGGCACAGACCATCAACTGCCGCTGCAACTCGACGCTTCAGTTCGGTTGATAGTGAACGGAACTCCTTCGCCGCCGAATGAGCAAACCGCACCTCATAAGTTGCCACTTGAGGATGCCTCGCTCATCACCTCGGCTTTCAGTGTTTCCCAGGATACGGTTGGCTCATCCTTGCGAGCCTGAGAAACGAGCGCATCGTAGATGTCCTCCCACAGTTCGCCCCACTCTTCAAGGTTGATGAGGACGGCTATACGCTTGCCTACACTATCCGTCACGTATTGCACACCTTGTAGCTGAACAGTTTCCATTTCAATCATCTCCTTGGCGCAATCATGCTGGACACACGACATTGAGCCTGGCAAGATTATACCACAGATCTTCCTCCAATGAAAACCAAAGGGCAGCGAAACACACTAGTGGTGACGACTTCAGTCATGCAAATGGGGCGAAAGCGACTGAAGTCGCTGCTACGAACCCCGCATCCCCTGGTTCTTCGTGATCATGCCCTGGATGCAGGGCACTCCGCTCTTTGTTGCGCCGTTGGCACCGCTCTGGTATAATCGACAAAGCAGCACGCGCTTGCTAGCAAAGACACAATCTGACCCCAGGAAACCTCGCGGAGGACAGAACGAAGAAACTGCTGCGCGCCACGCTGTGAAGAGGAAAGCAAACGAGTCGTAGCTACAGGCTGCTGCCCAAGCGACTGAAAATGGGACGCGTATTCCCGCTGATTGGACGGATTGCCACGGGTTTCTCAGAATGTGTCTGTGACTCTGCTGAAGAGACCGCCAGACACGCCACGGAGGCACAGAGGGTACGGAGTGTCTCCGTGGCTGAATGACCTTTTTCGGACGCTGGATCGCTACCATCCCACACCGGCCGGCCCCGACCCGCGCGCCGCTGACCTGTAGCGAATGCTGCAGGAAGAAGAGGAAAAGAATGGAGGTTACCTATGCCCCTTGTGTACGCTGGCCGATACCTCAAGGTCAACCTGACCAACGGCAGGTGGAGCGAAGAGAACATCGCCGACGCCGACGTGCGTCGCTTCCTGCTGGGCAGCGGCTACGCAGCCTGGCTGCACTACCGGGAGATGGATCCCAACCTGCCGCCGCTGGACGCAACCAGCACGCTGCACGTCTTCAACGGCCTTTTCACCGGCAGTTTCGCGCCCACCGGCTGCCGCACCACGTGGTGTGGCCGCTCGCCGCTCACGGGAATCTGGGGCGAATCCAACGTGGGCGGGCACTGGGGAGCCGTCCTGCGCGCCGCTGGCTACGATGGCCTTGTTATCACTGGCCGCGCAGCGCTCCCCGCCTACCTGTGGATTGATGGCCGCGACGGGACCATCGAACTGCGCAGCGCCGAGCATCTCTGGGGTCGCGACTGTCACGAAGCGCACGATGCGCTGCTTGCCGAGACCGATGCCAAGGCGCAGGTGGCGGTCATCGGCCCGGCAGGTGAGAACCTCGTGCACTACGCCGGCGTGATGATGGGCGGACGCCTGCAGGCTCGTGCGGCCGGGCGGGGCGGCATGGGGGCGATCATGGGCTCGAAGCGCCTCAAAGCCATCGTCGTGCGCGGCGGCAGCGCACGGCCATCGTACCACGACCTCGGAACCTTCCGCCAGGCAGTGAAGACAGCCAATCGTTGGATCCAGGACAATTCCATCGGCATGAGCAAGCTGGGCACCTCAGGCGGCCTGGCAGGAGCCGAGCGTGCCGGCGATCTGCCGGTTGATAACTGGCGCGGCGGAAACTGGAGCGAGGGTGCGCAGCGCACCACCGGGCAGACGATAGCGGAGACGATGTTCAGCAAACATCACCGCTGCTTTGCCTGTCCCATCGGCTGCGGCAAGCAGGTGGAGATCAAGGAAGGGCGCTACTCGGGCCTGCAGGCCCACAGTCCGGAGTACGAGACGCTGGCCGGCTTCGGCGGTCTGCTGCTCAACGACGACCTGCACAGCATCGTCTACATGGATCACCTCTGCAACGGCTACGGGCTGGACACCATCTCCACTGCGGCCAACATCGCTTTCGCCTTCGAAGCGTATCAGAAGGGACTGCTGAACGACGAGGACACTGACAGGCTGCCGTTGCGCTGGGGCGACGCGGACGCCATCATCGAGTTGATCCATCGCATCGCTCGGCGCGAGGGGCTGGGCGATCTGCTGGCCGACGGCGTGCGGTCGGCCGCCGCCCGGCTTGGCCCGGAGGCGGAAAACTTCGCCCTGCACGTGAAGGGACAGGAGTTCCCCTATCACGACCCGCGCGCCTTCCCCAGCATGGCGGTCAACTATGCCACGGCCAACCGCGGGGCCTGCCATCTGGAAGCGCTGAGCTACTGGCGGGGCTACGGAATCGAGGTGCCAGGGCTTTCGCACCTCGGCGAGACGGAGGATGGTCACTTCGACCGCCACGATAGTCGCGGCAAAGGGAGCATGGCCGCCCGCTATCAGGACTACATGGCGCTCTACAACCCGCTGGGGCTATGCAAGTTCATCATCAAAGCGGGTGTAGGGCCGGAGACGGTGGCGGAATGGGTCGAGCTGGCGATGGGATGGCACTGGACGACC
>CBDURC010000274.1:0-3926 GCA_965369635.1 uncultured Anaerolineales bacterium
GGCATTTGTAGTCCTCGAAGTGAATCTCGCAGGTGGCGGAGGCGCGGATGCCCAGCTTGGGTTCAGTCTTGCCCAGTTCAAGGCCCGGCTCCTCTGTATCGACAATTAAGGCGCTGACGCCCCGATGGCGGGGCTTGGCCTCGGGATCGGTCTGGGCGAAGACAACGATGTACTTCGCCACGGGGCCACTGGTGATCCAGGACTTGGTGCCGTTGATGATATAGTGGGAGCCATCGGGTGAGAGAGATGCAGTCACCCGCATGTTCCCGGCGTCGGATCCGGACTGGGGCTCGGTGAGAGCGTAGGCTCCGATGGCCTCTCCGCTGGCAACCGGTTGGAGGTACTTTTGCTTCTGCTCTTCGGTGCCGTAGCGCAGGATGCCGTAGCAGTATAGAGAGTTGCAGACGGACATGATGACAGCATGAGACGCATCCGCTTTGGAGATCTCCTCCAGGGCCAGTACGTAGGCTATGGTATCCATTCCCACGCCGCCGTACTCCTCAGGCACCTCAATGCCCATAAAGCCCTGTTCCCCCATCCTCATGATCGTCTCATGCGGGAACTCGCCGGTCTCGTCATGGTGGGCCGCGATGGGAGAGATCTCGTTTTGGGCGAAGTCTCGCGCCATGTCGCGGATCATCCGCTGTTCGTCGCTGAGCTGCAGGTCCATGCCAAACCTCCTCGTTTGAGATGATGCTGCCATGTGATTATGTCCATTGTCTGGACGGCGGACGCCTATATGCGCTCAGCAGCCATTATACCACATCAGCAGGTCTGCGGCAACACCATGCGGGTGACCCTTGCACGCTGAGATCTGCTTCTTCCAAGGTCTCGGTGCAGCGGCGCAATGACTAACAACGACCAGTCTGAGCCAATGGCTCCATGCAGTAGTCCGAGCCCCGACGCGATCCCGCTGATTGAGCAGCGGCGGGATGAATGATTCCATCCCCGAAACTGCCTATGTGCGAATTGCGTCTGGCCACGAATCATGGTATACTTGCACAAAGCAGCGCTGCGGAAGTACCAAATCGCATAGCAGCACTGCCTAGCGAGTGCTTGTTCAGGAGAATGATTAATGACGTTCCTGTTCTCGAACAGCGACGACAAAGGGCAGAGCTTCCTAGAATACGCCCTCATCATAGTGCTGATTGCCATCGTCGTCTTGGCCATACTGCTCATAATGGGCGACGATATTCGTGTCTTTGTCATCGAGCTATGGGACGGGGCCCTGCGTTTGCTTTCCGGCTAGTAGGTGAAGCAGCGACTCTCACTCTCCACCTCCCCTCCTATGTCCCTCCGTTCACTGATTACGGGGTTGCGAAGCCAACTGGCAGCGCTGGCACAAGGAGCCCTCGATCTGCTCTTTCCCCCGCGCTGTGTGGCCTGTGGCCGTTTCGGCTCCCTGTTCTGTGCATCCTGTCTGGCTCAGGTTGAGCTATTGCTGCCGCCCACGTGCGAGCGCTGCGGGCGTCCCACTCCCTCCGGCGGCATCTGCCCACTTTGCCGTCGTATGCCCTCTGCCCTGGATGGCATCCGCTCCGCCGCCATGTTCGAAGAACCACTGCGCTCCGCCGTTCACCACTTCAAGTACAACAATGCTCGAGAGATGGCCGCACCGCTGGCTTTGCTGTTGCGAGATTGCTGGCATCGCCTCCCGCTCCCGGGCGATGTTCTGCTGCCTGTCCCCCTGCACGAGCTGCGGCTGCGGGAGAGGGGCTATAACCAGGCCGCGTTGCTGGCTCGAGAATTGGGACAGTTGCTCGACATGCCCGTCATTGAAGAAGCAGTGCAGCGGGAGCGACAGACTCTCCCACAGGTGGGCCTCAGCGCCCACGAACGTCGAGAGAACGTAGCTGGCGCCTTTCACTGCCCTGACGCGGCCATGCGCGGCCGCCGCGTTGTGCTGATTGATGACGTGTGCACCACCGGGGCCACCCTGGGGGCTTGTGCGACTGCCCTACGACAAGAGGGCCAAGCAGCAGCCGTTTGGGCGCTTACCGTAGCGCGAGCCCGTCGGCTCGACGACGCAACGCCACCGCCAACGAGTTGACACCTGGCCTGAAGTGGCTACAATAGACGTTCATTGGGAAGACAGTCAACGACCTACTCGTGCACCATTCACAATCCTGTCGAAAGGAGTTACACTCATGGAACTGACCATCACAGGAAAGAATCTGGAAGTCAGCGATTGGCTCTACGAGTTTGTGGAAAGGAAGATCAACCGTCTGGATCGCTACCTGCCCGGGATCGAGGAAGCACGGATCGAGTTGTCGGTGGAAAACACCAGGAACGCCAACCAGCGCCAGCGAGCTCAGTTGACGCTGCGTCGCGGAGGGATCATCCTGCGGAGCGAAGAACGGTCAGCCGATATGTTCGCAGCAGTAAACGCTGCGCTGGATAAGATGCAGCGCCAAATTGATCGCTACAAGGGCAAGCGCTGGGAGCGCAAAGCGCCGAGGGAACCGGAGCCTATCGAAGTGGCGGAGGAAGAGGCGGAGCCTCGCATTGTGCGTACTAAGCGGTTCTCCATGCTCCCCATGACTCCTGACGAAGCCGTCGAGCAGATGGAACTGCTGGGCCACGACTTCTTCATCTTCTTCAACACCGAAGGGGACGGTATCAACGTGCTGTATCGGCGAAAGGACGGCGACTACGGGCTATTGCAGCCTGAGTTGGTCTAGTCTCCGCCAATCAACACCCAACGCTCGGAATGTCTCATGAGATCACAGCGAGCGTTCTTCAACCGGCCTGCTGAACGTGACCTATCTCCACAAAAGGACGAACCTGCGAATGGATAATCTGAAGGATCTCCGACACCTCTTTCCAGTGACGCAGCGCTATGCTTACCTCAACCACGCTTCGACCGGACCGCTGCCCGCTCCCGCTGCGGAGGCCATGACCTCGTGTATCGCCCAGCGAGAAGGGCGAGAAGAGGCTGACCTGGAGTCGTCGGACGAGCGCGTGGCCAAGGTGCGCGGGTTGGTGGCGCGTCTGATTCATGCCACGGTCGAGGAGATCGCTTTCGTGGGCAACACATCTCACGGACTGAACATCGTGGCCGCGGGCCTCGACTGGCAGGCCGGTGACAACGTGGTCTGCGCTGAAACGGAGTTCCCGGCCAATGTCTACCCCTGGCTCAACCTGCGCCGTAAAGGAGTCGAGGTGCGCTTCGCCCAGGAGCGGCAAGGCCGCATTCCCCTGGAAGCTATCGCTGAACAAATGGACGATCGCACGCGGATGGTGGCCCTGAGTTTCGTGGAGTTCTTCACCGGCTATCGCAACGACCTGGCAGCCGTCAGCGAACTCTGCCGCCAGAACGGGGCGCTGCTGTGCGTAGACGGCATCCAGGGCCTGGGCGCGCTGCCACTGGACGTGAACGAGTGCGGTGTGGATTTCCTGGCTGCCGGTGCGCCAAAGTGGCTACTGGGCCCCATCGGCATTGGTTTCCTGTATTGCCGCCGTCAGCGGCTGCCTGAACTCGATCTGGCCATGGGGGGCTGGCGAGGCGTGGTCGAACACGAGGAGTACTTCCGCTACGACTCCGGCTGGTTCCCCAATGCCCGTCGCTTCGAGGTGGGATCGCTCAACTACCTGGGCGTCACCGGTATGGGAGCCAGCCTGCAGTTGCTGCTCGACGCGGGCATCGAGCGCATCGAGGCGCGCATCCTTGCACTGACCGACTACCTGCTGGCACGCTTGAAGGCTGACGGTTACGAGATCATCACACCCCACGCCTGCCGAGGGGAGCGCTCGGGCATCGTCTCCTTCGTTCCCAAAGAAGACTCCAAAGCCCTCGCCGAGCGGCTGAAGGCAGCCGGCATCATCGTCTCCGCCCGTGGGCCATACATCCGCGTCTCTCCGCACTTCTACAACACCGAAGCGGAGATCGAGCGGCTGATTGAGGCAGTGAGGTGATGAGGCAGTGA
>CBDURC010000275.1:0-3914 GCA_965369635.1 uncultured Anaerolineales bacterium
CACGCATCATTGCTCACACAGCCCAAGTGGTGTATAATATCATCGTCGAATCCTTGTGGGGTGGTACCATCGAGTGGCCCAAGAGGTAAAGACGCACAGGGCAGCCCTTGCGCGTCTTTGCGGTTGCAGGGAGATGTTGTAGAACATCCAGTGCACGGAGCGAGGCACTGAGCAGAGGCAGAGGACGTAGTTGTGGACACCCACAAGTTGCTCGCAAGTCAGCGACAGGACATACTGGAGATTGCTGCCCGGTATGGGGCGCGGAATGTGCGCATCTTCGGCTCAATGGCGCGTGGCGACGCAGGCCCCGACAGCGATCTGGACATCCTGGTAGACATGGAGGCTGGACGCAGCATGTTCGACCTGGGAGGCTTGCTCTACGATCTGCAGGCATTCCTAGGGGTGGACGTGGATGTGGTCACTGAGAAGGGGTTACGTCCGCGCATTCGGGAGCGGGTGCTACGGGAGGCTATCCCGTTATGAGAAGCGACCGCTAGAGGCTGCTCGACATCCTGGAGGCTGCCGAGAAGATCAAACGGTATGCTGCCGCACGTGACAAGGGAGCTTTTAAGTCCGACGAGCTGCTTCAGGTATGGGTCGTTCATCACCTGCAGATCATCGGCGAAGCTGCATACCGCTTGTCGCAGCAGTTCCGGGAGCGACATCCGGAGATCCCATGGGACCAGATGGTCGGCATGAGACATGTGCTTGTCCATGGCTATTCCGATATTGACCTGGACATTGTCTGGGCTACAGTCCAAAACGATTTGCCCCCTGTAAGACGCGCTGTCGCGACCATCTTGGAGTGCATTGAGGGTTAGGGCAATGCCTGGCGAGTTGTAGGAAACAGGCGGGTAGTGAAGTCTGCAAGAGATATTCGGTGCTCTGCGGGCCGGTGCTGAAGTCAACGCTGGCCCACCTTGCTGAACAGGGTATGTCACGTATGGAGAGGCAGCGGTCCGGCATCTGAGTGTGTGAAAGCGTGTATGCTACGGCGTGGAAGGGCGCATCCTCATCCTCATCCCTAGGCCAGCGCACATCATCGCCGGGCATCGGGAGAGTGCACCTGGCGGAATCCATCCAGTATCGTCCGCGACGGCAACCGTAGCATGGCCAGCGCCGTCAGTTTGTGAGATCCCGTGGCGTAACACTTCGTGGACACGAACGGAGTGCGGGTGCTTGCTCCGCTTGGGGCGGATACTGCCGTTGTATCAGTTTGAGTGCTCGTGATGAGGTGGCAAACCAATGACGACACACGAGGCAGCGCCCGCGCCTTTGGGCAGAGCGACCAGCGAGGAGCTCGTCAAGGCCAACCTGGAGCGCTACCGCACACTCGCGCTGGAGTCGGGCGCTTCAGATGCGGTGATCATTCCGGCCAGCGACGTGATCGTTGACGAGCGGGTGCGGCTGAAATGCCTGGTACCCCGCTGCCTGCGAGCCGGAGAAACCCCTAACTGTCCTCCCTATGCTCCGGACCTGGATCTGATACGGGAAGCGCTGAAACGTTTCTCTTGGGCGGTACTGTTCAAGTGCAACGTGGAACCTCTCGAAGACTACGTCCCAGGAAGAGGGAAGACCAAGGCAGAGAAACGGCGTGTCCTTTCTTTTCACCGCCGCGGCAGCGATGTGATCTATGCACTGGAGCGCCAGGCCTACAAGGATGGCTATCATCTGGCCATGGGGTTCGGGGGCGGCTCCTGCAAGGATTACCTGTGCCAGGGGATGATCTGCCAATTCCTGGACAGTGGCAGATGCCGTTTTCCTCATCGGGCCCGGCCGGCGATGGAAGCGATGGGCATAGACGTGATTAGCCTGATCAACAAGGTGGGCTGGGAAGCCTACGCCCTGCTGGATGACCTCAGTCAGGTACCCTGTGCGGTCACCGTGGGCATCGTCTTCATTTCTTGAGCGAGGTGAGATATGGGTCGAGATGTCGCAGAGTTGGTGGAGCCCTACCTCTCGGATGACCCTATCAAGTGGGGAAAGCTGGCCAGCGACATCCAGTGGCGTCGCCTGCAGCTTCTGCTCCTGAGGGAGATCCTTGTGGAATTGAGGAAGTTGAACAGCGCTGGCTGGCAGCAAGAGGGAACGGGAGAGGTCGAAACGACAGGCTAAGGAACGCGAAAGGAGCGAAAAGATGAGAAGTGCGTACACGTGACATCCGTTTCCCGCCTTCGAACGTTGGCGTGCCCCGCTTGGGGCGGGGCGTGTATCGCGAGCACGAGAGTCAACCCCGCTTGGGGCGGGGCGAACCGTCGGTACGCGCTGGCTGCCCGAGGCTGTCTGGCCGGGCATTCCTGCGTCTGGCAGCGATAGCGGTCACCGCAGTGATCCTGGCCGGCTGCGACCAGCCCCGCTTCAGGCGGGGCCAGTCGACGCCTGCCGTCGTCGAGAAGGCGACTGTCGTAGAGGAAGCTGTCACGCCGGTCTCGGCTCCGCGCCAAGGCGGCACGCTGGTCGTGGGCATGGCTGCCACCTCTGTCGTCACCCTGGATCCGGCTGCCTACAGCGACCGGGCCACGGAAACCGTCATCCGCAACATCTTCGATGGCTTGGTGACCCGCACCACGGACAACGAGGTCGTCTTGGAGCTGGCCGAGGAGTACCGCTGGGTGGATAGCCAGACTGTCGAATTCGATCTCAAGCCAGGCGTGAAGTTCCACAACGGCGAGTCGCTGACAGCGGACGACGTGGTCTTCACCTTCGAGCGCATCCTGAACCAGGACATTGGAGCGCAGCGGAGGGGTTTTGTCCAGGAAGTGGGAAGCGTAGAGAGGGTGGACCAAAACACCGTGCGCTTCAACCTCAAGAGCCCCTGGCCCGTTTTTCTCCAGATGCTTGTGCACAACCAGATCGTGCCTCATGATTATCTGGCCTGGGCCGGTAACGCCAGGTATGCTAGAAGGGTACTAGGTTCCGGCCCTTTCAGGTTCGTCGAGGGAGACTTGAGCGAGCAGATCGTTCTGGAGCGTTTCGGCGATTACTACGGCGGGGCCGACGCTCTGCCACCGGTAGGGCCTCCTTATCTGGAGCGGGTGATCTTTCGCATGATCCCGGAAGCCAGCGAGCGAGTGGAGGCGTTGTCGACCGGAGAGGTGCATATCATCCAGGATGTGCCATCGCTTTTGGTGCCGCAGCTTATCGGCAATCCCGAGATCACGATCAAGACCACGATGGGCACACGCCCCAAGTTCATGGATCTCAACGTTACCTCTCCACCCTTCGACGATGTGCGTGTGCGCCGGGCGCTGAACTATGCCCTGGATACGGACAAGATCCTGACAGAGGTAGCCAGCGGCTACGGCGTTGTCCTGCCTGGCCCGCTCTCCCCTGCCAATCTCTACGCCGACCCTAGCCTGGCGCCTTACGGCCATGATCAGGAGAAGGTCGAAGCGCTTCTAGATGAGGCCGGATACAGGCCCGAGGATATCTCCTTTGTGATTGATGCCTACGGTCCATACGTGGAAATCGCCGAGGCCGTGGCCAGGCAGTTGCGGGCGCTGGGCATGGATGTCAGTGTGCGCACCTGGGACTACGAGGAGGTGAAGCCGCTCCTCCTCAACTGCCAGCGACAGGCTTTCCTGCGCGATTGGGGCGATTCGGCCTTTGATCCGGTGGGCTATGTGGAGGCCAAGTGGCAGACCTATGTCGAGGGCACTCCCTCTGGCCGGGGCAACTTCTCTTGCTACTCCAACCCCAGAGTAGACGAATTGATCGAGGCAGGAGCCTCAGAGCCGGATCCAAAGAAGCGCCGAGAGATCTACGACGAGATGCAGCGGATCATTTACGAGGACGCACCGGCCGTCTTCCTCTACGTGCCCCAGGAGATCGAGGCCGCTTCCGCCAGGGTACACAACTGGGAGCCCAGCCCCGATAGCCGTATCAATCTGCATGACGTGTGGTTGGCTGACTGA
>CBDURC010000276.1:0-3874 GCA_965369635.1 uncultured Anaerolineales bacterium
TCCCACGACGACAGGTACTTCTCCTGCTCTGGAGTCAGTACGTCGATCCTTGTGCCCATGGCGTCGAGTTTCAGGCGAGCGATTTCGAGGTCGATTTCTTGTGGAACCCCATAGACCTTCCGGTCCAGATCAGCCGCGTTCTGCGCTATGTATTGCGCACAGAGCGCCTGGTTGGCAAAGCTCATATCCATCACCGCGCTGGGATGCCCCTCGGCCGCCGCCAGGTTCACCAGCCGGCCTTCGGCGATGAGGTACAGCCGCCGCCCGTCGGGCAGATGGTATTCGTCGAGGAAGGTGCGCACGCGCCGCTTCTCTACGGCCATCTCCTCCAGAGCGGGGATGTTGATCTCCACGTTGAAGTGGCCGGAGTTGCACATGATGGCGCCGTCCTTCATCACCTCCATGTGATGCTGGTCGATGACGTTGATGTCGCCCGTAGAGGTGACGAAGATGTCGCCGATCTTGGCTGCTTCTAGCATGGGCATTACTCGGTAGCCGTCCATCACCGCCTCCAGTGCCCGCAGCGGGTCCACCTCGGTGACGATGACGTTGGCCCCCATGCCGCTGGCACGCATGGCGATGCCTCGGCTGCACCAGCCGTAACCGCCGACGACGAAGTTCTTGCCCGCCAGCAGCACGTTGGTGGCCCGCACGATGCCGTCAATGGTCGACTGCCCGGTACCGTAGCGATTGTCGAAGAGGTGCTTGGTCAGCGCATCGTTGACGGCAATTATGGGGCAACGCAACACGCCGTCGGCAGCCATGGCCCGCAGCCGGATGACGCCAGTAGTGGTCTCCTCCGTGCCCCCGATGACGTTACTCAGCAATTCCCGCCGCCCCTTGTGCAGGGTGGAGACCAGGTCAGCGCCGTCGTCCATAGTCACGTGTGGGCGGTGATCCAGAGCCGCCTGAATGTGCTGGTAGTAGGTCTCGTTGTCCTCGCCCTTGATGGCATAGACCGGCATCTCGTGATGCGCCACCAGCGCGGCGGCCACGTCGTCCTGGGTCGAAAGAGGATTGGAGGCGCAGAGCACCACGTCGGCGCCTCCAGCCTGCAGCACGTGCATCAGGTTGGCCGTCTCACTCGTCACATGCAGGCAGGCCGAAAGGCGCAGCCCGGCCAGCGGGCGCTCCTTGCGAAAGCGCTCCTCCAGCAGTGCCAGTACCGGCATCTCCCTGGCCGCCCACTGGATGCGAAAACGACCCTGTTCAGCCAGGTCGATGTCCTTGATGTCAAAGTTATCACTCACGCAATCTGCTCCTTAGTCTGATCAGCCGATGAAGCCAATGAAACGAAAAGGGAATCGGTTCCATCGGCTCTATCGGCTCTATCGGCTGACTACCACACAGAGAACTCGCCCCGTGCCAGCCGGTCCGTGAAGTTGTAGATGTCCGCCAGCTCTCGATCGATGATCTCCTGCACGTCACCGCGGATGTCGTCCAGTGCCACGTCGGGCTGCAGGACAAGGTGCGCCGAGGCGATGAGCGGTTGGTCAATGGACACGCCGATCTGGCTGCAAAGCCAGATGTAGACCTCGCGAATGCCCGGCACGCTGCGATACACATGATCGGCGATCTTGTGGCTGAGCAGGTTGTAGATCTTCCCCACGTGACTGACGGGGTTCTTGCCCGCGGCCGCCTCGGTGCTCATGGGGCGGTTGAAGGGGATCACGCCGTTGACCTTGTTGCCCCGCCCCACCTGGCCGCAGTCCGCACCCTCGGCCGAGGTGCCCAGCACGGTCAGGTACATGCCGGACTCGCCACGGCTCTCCACGTCCAGCGTGTTGACGTCCACTATGACCTTGTCCAAGGTGCGCCGTTCCCGATCCACGAAGGCCTGCAGTTCGCCGCAGATGGCTGCCTTGCGAGCGAAGTACTCCTCTGCCGAATGGATGAAGCGATCCACAAAGGCCAGAGCGATGGTCAGCACGAGCTCGCGGCCGTGCCGATAACCCATGACCTTGATGTCCTCGCCTGCCTCAGGGTAGGCTGCCTTGAAGGAAGTAGAGTTGAGATAGCGCTCGGTGGCCAGCACCAGTTGCTCCGTCTCGGTGAGCGGCGCATAGCCGACGCCTGCCGACGTGTCGTTGGCTCCGATCTTCTCTCGATCGAAGATGTCGGTCAGCTCCGGCGAGCCAGGCTTGATCTCGTTCTGGAAGATGACATGCTTCTCGGGATTGACGAAGCGCAGATTGCCCCGAATCCAGGTCTTTGCCGTGGCCTCGGCGATCTCTCCCACGGGGATGGACTTCCCCTGAAACTCGTAGATGGCGCGATCGCCGAAGATGAGGCGCATGGGCTCGTCCACGGTGCCACCGCCCAACCTGGGGCTCGTGCGGCCAGCCACCAGCAGCGCCTTGTCAAGGTTGTGATGCTTGATGCTACCGAAGGCGTTGAGATAGGCCCGGCAGAGCTCTACCGAAATCGCCTCCATGATGGCATCGCAGATGGAGTCGGGATGTCCGACCCCCTTCCGCTCCACCAACTCCACCAACTGCTCCTCCACAGGGAGCTGTTGCAGACTCTCCAGTAGGATGTTTCTCATTGCTTGATCTCCTTTGCTGTTTCTCGAAGCACTATGCTTGAGTTGATAGGGGCTATCTGCCCCTTGTTAACTTATCGCCCTGCTGACTCGCTGCCCTAACCTCCCCGATACCTTCCAGGAAGCGGCAATGCACCCGGTAGCCGAGTCGCCGGTAAAGACGCACGGCTGGCTCGTTGGCTTGAGCCACGTTAAGCACCACCTCCAGACCTTCGTCCAATAGCGCCGCAGTCACCGCGCTGGCGCAGACGGTCGCGTAGCCATGCCCCCGATGCGCCGGATGGGTGAAGACATTGCCCACCGCCGCCAAGCCATAGTTCGACGCGACAAGGTGCGTGCCCGCCACCGAGACGATCTTCCCATGCACACCCAGGCCGAAGAAGACCCCCTGCTCAAGCTGGTAGGGCGCGAAAGCGTCAGCAGCGTCAGCCTCACCGCGGCTATACAGCGTTCGCAGCGGTTCAAGATCGGATGTCTGCAGCCGGAAGGCGTCGCCGTGCGCCATCGGCCGGAAGCTCGCTGCGTCCACCACCAAACGGAACATGCGGTTGGTGAACTGCAAGCGGTAGCGTTCCTCCACCAACGGCCAATGCTCCGGCTTGGCGGTGAGGTAGACGCAATCCGGCAATGTCGCCTGATCCAGTCCCGCAGCCACCCCAGCCGGTTCGCCCATGCAGAACAGCGCCGGCGGTTCCAGCCCGCGGTAGAGCAAGATCAGCGCCCGTCGGCCACCCACCTCCGCCACCCACCATTGGCACTGCCGGAAGAACCACGGCTCCAGGTCGCCGATGGCATAGGCGGCGTAGAGGCGGTCAGTTTGAAGCCGAGCCAAGATCTCGGCAGTATCCTCCAGTTCTCGAATATGCCAGTGGTACGCATCATGTGTCACGTTTCACGTTTCACGTCTTGCGCAATCTCAAGCCCCAATTGCGCGCTGTTCAACAAAGCGGTGACCTCCGGCGCATCACCGAAGGTGGCGCGGTAGCGAGCCACGAACTCGGCCAGGGTGAAACAGTGGCCCTGCGTGCCGTCGCATTCCAGGGCGTAGGTGGCCACCAAGCTGGCAATGCGGCCCGTCGTCTCCCAGGAATAGCCCCGGATCATGCCGGTCATGACGCCTGCGCGGTAGGCGTCGCCAACGCCTGTGGGCTCAACGATGTGTCGCGGCGGCGCGGACGGTATCTCGATAGCCTCTCCACCCTCGAAGATCACAGAGCCCTGCTCGCCTTTGGTGATGATCGTCGTGGGGACGAGCGCCAGCAACTCATCGTCATCCAGGCCTGTCTTGTTCTTGAGCATCCCGAATTCGTACTCGTTGACCACGAGGAGCCG
>CBDURC010000277.1:0-3860 GCA_965369635.1 uncultured Anaerolineales bacterium
GTCTCCTTGTCATCTTGTCTCAGATTGTCCCTCTGTCTCAGAGACCAGGCGTGGGAGCTCGGCCTGCCGAAGAACTACTGCGCCAGCAGCTCCTCGATAGCTTCCTGGAGCTTGTCGGCTGGTACGTAGCCTCCCTGCTGCCCCTTGAAGGCGAAGAACTGCGGCGCGGGTGGGAACTTGCTCTGCAGGGCGATGGCCAGATCCCGATTCACCTTCGCCTCCGTCTGGCCTTCGTCCAGGCAGGCGGCGAAACCCCCGGTATCCAGATCCAACTCCGCGGCATACTCCTTGAGCGTGGCCACGACATCCTCCGCCTGGCCCCACTCGTCCTGCTTCTCGAAGAGCAGGTCATGCATGGCCCAGAAGGCTTCTTGCTGCCCAGCGCATTCGGCTGCCTCTGCCGCATTGAACGCAGAGTCCTGATCCGGTGCTGGGAAATGCTTGATGATGAGCCTCACCTTCCCCGGCTCCACGTACGTCTCCTCCACATCAGGCCATACTTCCAGGAGATATGTGCGGTTTTCCGCCGACTGGAAATCAATGAACGCCACAAGGCCGATTTCGGCATCAGAAGAGCCGCGGAAGGCATCGCCCCCGTAGGTATATCCTGGTTGCGCTGGGTTGGCATCGAACGGGGTCGCGCCAGGTGGCAGCGGCGTCGGCGTGGGGGGCGGGTGCTCGCCGCGCAGTGCCTTCTCGATAGCCTCCTGGAACGCTTCAAACGGCTGTGCGCCGGAGAGGAACCAGTCGTTGATGAAGAAGGCAGGGACACCTTGAACCCCGAGTGCTTCGCCCTGTTCGAGCTCTGCCTGGACCTGGTCGGCGGTCTCCCCCGATTCCACGCAGGCGACGAGGGCACCACCGTCCAAGCCTAGCTCCTCGGCATATTCTCTGAACTTGTCAGTCAGATCCGCCTGCCCGCTCCACTCGGACACTCTCTCGAACAGAAGCTCATGGAAGTCCCAGAAAGCCTTGGCTCCCTGGTTGCCAGCGCAGAGGGATGCTTCAGCCGCCGGCCGCGCCTGAGGATGGAGACCATCGAGCGGATGCTGAACGAAAACGTGTTTGACTTTGCCTGTAGCTATGTACGCTTCATACAGAAGCGGTCCCGTCTGCAAAGTGTGACGGCCGCAGTATGGTCATTGGAACTCGGAGTGTTCCAGAAGCGTGACAGGAGCGTTGGGGTTGCCTCGGTAGGGCGAGCCCTCTGCGGTGAAGCCCATGGGCACCTCGCCCTCGCTTGTAGCAGGCGTAGGCACTTCTGTGGTCGCTGTTGGCGCTGGCGTATCGGTCGGCGGCAACGACGTAGGCTTGGCCGTCGGCTCCAGCGCGGGTGCAGGGGCGCAAGAAGCCGCGATCAGGGCCGCGAAAAGCAGCCCCAGGTAGAGAAAACGTCTTGGAATCATGTCACCTCACAAGTGTCGGTAGTTGGTAGATTGGTAGACTGGTAAATCGGTAACTTGGCTCCTTGACCAATGTCACCAATATACGAGTCTACCAATACACCAACCTACCGCCCCACCGGGATCAGGTAGAGCGGCTCGTGGTCGGCGGGCAGGCTCAGGGCCGCCTGCACCTGGTCATCATAGAAGGCGCCGATGGGCACTGCGCCCAGACCGAGCGCCACCGCTTGCAGCAACAGGTTCTGTGCCGCATGGCCCGCCTCCAGCCGCACGTAGCGCTCGGCTCGTTGGCCGTACTTCGCCGCCGTTCGCTCGTAGACGGCGGTGACGACGAATACCGCCGGTGCCTGGCACACCGCATCCTGGCTCAGCGCCGCCTGGCAGAGGGGCGCCTGCCAATCTTCGATGCGCCGTCTCTCCGCCTCATGGCCTCGCGGCAGGTAGTGATACAGCCCGCTGTCGGTAGCAGCGTACAGCTCCAGCGGGTAGAGTGCCCCCGCCGACGGGGCTGTGCGGTAGCCGCGCTCGTGGGTGATCCCCTGAGCTGCCCAGAGGAGTTGTCCGATCTCCTCGAGCGTGAGTGGCTCGCCGCTGTATGCCCGCACCGAGCGACGTCGCGCCAATGCCTCTTCCAGTGAGACGTCGCTTTCCAGCCGTGGAGCGGGCAGGGCGAGAACTTCTCCCTCTGCCGCTGCCACCGGCTGCGCCACAGTAGGCTGAACCGTCTGTGTCTCTGGCGGCGCGCAAGCAGCCAGCGGGACGAAAGCAGAGACCAAGACGATAGCAATGACCCACTGCGCCGTGGTCATCGCTTCTTCTTTCCGCTCCGACTCTTGCGGCTGCGCGCAGTCCGGTCGTACCACAGCCGGTGAATGCGTTCCGGGCGCTGCAGCAAGAACATCTCTAACAAGACGAAGATCGCGGCCAGCACCAGGGCCACGATGGCATCCAGCAAACGCGCCACTTGTAGACCTGCGCAAAGGCTCACGTACAGGCCGGCCCAAGCGCCCTGGCGCAAGACCACGCCTGGCTCATCCTCCTGCCCCAGCCGACGGCGCAGCCATACCAGGCAAGGGATGATCACGCTGGCAACGGCGAGGAAGAGCAATGGGAAGAACAGCGCTTTGGTCAACGAGGAGGGCGATTGCGTCAGAATCACATAGCCCAACCCCCCGCAGCTCAAGAGCGCGATGCCTATGGCCAAGCCACCCAACTGTCGAGACGTCACAACTCTTCTTTCTCTCTTTCTTTCCAGAAGCCACGAGCGAACAGACCAGCGATGCAGCACATTATACCTCAAGAAGCCAAACAAGGCTAGTTGCTGACATCATATTCGACAACCGAACATCAATGTGATTTGGTAAGAGGAGTGAATGGGTGGTATACTGGACTGGCCATGAACGACCGACGCCATCTGCAGGTGCGGCTCATCCTTGGCGCTGCGTTCCTGCTCATGGGCTTCAGCTTCTCCGTCACCCAGACGCTGCTGGTGCGGGAGTTGCTGGTCTCTTTCGCCGGCAACGAGCTGAGCATCGGCCTGGTGCTGGGAGGTTGGCTGCTGCTGGAAGCGGTAGGCAGCGGGCTGTTGGGCCGCGTGGCCAATCGGGCGGGGCGCGGCGCTCTGCCTTACGCCCGGCTGCAGGTTCTCTTCGCTATGCTCTTGCCGCCCGTGCTCTACGTTGCCTTCGGCGTGCGGCACCTGATGGGCGGTGTGCCCGGCCAGGGACTGGGACTGCTGACCATCTTCCTCGCCTCCTTCCTGCTGCTCATCCCCCTGGGCCTGGTAGATGGCGTGATGTTCACCGTCGGCTGCCAGGTGGACGAGACCTTCCGCCGCGGCGGCGTGGGCACCGTGGGCCGCGTCTACGTCTGCGAGGCGCTGGGCGGCATCATTGGTGGGCTGGTCTTCACCTACCTCTTCATCCCCTACCTGCACTCGGTGCAGATGGCCCTCATCCTGGCGGCGCTCAACCTGGCATCGGCCCTCTCCCTCGTCCTGATGCCGCGCCCAGCCGCTCTGCGAGAAAGAAGACGGGGCGTGCCGCTCCGCGCGGCCACGCTGGCCCTCTCCCTCTTGCTGGTTCTGTGCCTCGGCCTGCTGGTCACGCCAGGAGCCGACACCATCCAGCACCGCCTGGTGGCCTGGCAGTGGCGCGACTACGACCTGGCCTTCTACGATAACTCGGTCTACGGCAACGTAGCCGCCATCCGCCAGCGCGAGCAGGTCACCTTCTTCGCCAATGGCGTGCCCATCCTCACCGCCCCCGTGCCCGACATCACGCTGGTCGAAGAGATGGTGCATCTGCCCATGCTCTTCGTGCCTGAGCCGCGGCGAGCGCTGGTGCTCAGCGGCGGACTGGGCGGCGTGATCCAGGAACTGCTCAAGTATCCGCTGGAGCGAGTGGACTACGCTGAACTGGACCCGCTGCTTTTCGAGGCGGTGGCCAGCCTGCCTAC
>CBDURC010000278.1:0-3841 GCA_965369635.1 uncultured Anaerolineales bacterium
TGCGTGGTCACCATGTCATAGTGGCCCATGGCAGCGTAGACGGCGCGGTTGGCGGCGAAGGCGTAGACCAGGCCTGCCACGATGGCTGCCAAGTCACGGGCCCAGGGGCCGGGGGGGGCATGGCGCTCTATCCCCCTTGACCTGTGGGCCACACTCCCGAGCAGGTAGCGCACGAGCAGGAACGTACCGTAGCCACTGAGGATGGTGGATAGGACGAGGGTGACATTGCTCGCCGCCGGCAGGCCCATCACCATCAACAATGGCAAGGCCATGATCGCGTTGAAGAAGTTGTAGGTGTGCAGGATGAGGTCAATACCCAGGGGGAAGAATAGCAGATCCGTGTGCAGCGGGCTAGTCAGCAGATCAACGGTAGCGCGTTTGAACCACCAGGTGTTCCAGACGAAGGTGTACTCGTCGAAGGCCCAAGTGGCACTGCCCGGCACGTGTGTGCCGAAATGGGCGACCAGCGGCCAACTGAGAGCCAGCGCCAGAGTCAGAAACAAGCCCAGGACGGCAACATGGATGAAATTAGGCCTTCTTGCACTGCCGTCAAGCATAGCGTCTCCTGAGTTCCCACACGGCGATGAAGGCATCCATGATTTCGGACAATGTCGTGTTGGATCTCCCACGCTTGCGGTTGACAAACACAGTGGGAATCTCGCCGAACCGTGCTCCCGCCTTATGCAACAGCAGGGCTGTCTCGCTGAGCACAATGTATCCCGTCGCCTGAATGCTTTCCAAGTCCAACGTTTCTAACGCCTCCCTGCGGTAGCAGCGGAAACCGTTGGTGTAGTCGCTGATCGGAACCCCCAGCATCGTTCGGGCGAACAGATTGGCCAGCCTGCTGAAAACCCGCCGGACCGGCCCCCAATCCACGATCCTGCTCTCCCGCAGGTAGCGCGAACCGATAACCACGTCAACTTCCCGCGCCTTGCTGAGCAGCGCGGCGATGTATCGGGGATGATGGGAGAAATCAGCATCCATCTCCACAATCAGCGGGACATTGGTCTCATCCAGAGCGTATCGGAACCCGGCAATGCAGGCAGAGCCGCGGCCTCCTTTGCCGCTGCGGTGGATGACCCGCACGCTGGATGATTGCCTCGCCAGTTCATCAGCCACCCGCCCCGTCCCATCGGGCGAGTTGTCGTCCACAATCACGACCGAGAGGCTATACGGAAGACCCAGAATCTCCTCGACCAGTGGACGCAGGTTGTCCCTTTCGTTGTACGTCGGGATAACTACGACCGCTTCTGCCTCTCCACTCACCTAACGTCTGCCTCCAAGGCTCTTGTGAAAAGCCTCGACCATGTACGCCAGGTCGTCCTCGGTCAGGTACTGATGGCTGCCCACGTAGAAGGCATTGAGTCCAAGATAGTCGGCATTGGGCAGCTTGCCTTCGTATTGACCCTTAAGGTGCCCGTAGGCCCGTTGCTGAGTGGGGATGCAGCCGAAAAGCGGCCTCGTTTCGACGCCATTGGCCTCCAGTGTCTTGCGAAGATCCTTCCTGGAGACAAGATTGGGCTTCCTGATCACTACAGGATAGGCAAGGTAGGACACATCTTCAGAATACGGCGGCAACTGGAGGATATCCTCATACACCGCCAGATGCTCATTCAAGTACTTGACGTTGCTCTGCCTCTTCTGGATGATCCAATCAGCCTTCTTGAGTTGAACCAATCCCAACGCCGCCTGAAACTCCATGAGCTTGAAGTTATAGCCGATCAGATCATGAGCGAACCGGGGATCGAAGTCCTCTTGCCCTTGATAGTCCACAAGCTGGGGGCAATAGCCCTCGTCTCGGGTGCAGATCAGGCAATCGCACGCCCGTCCCTGCGCCTTGAGCTTACGAACCAAACGGTTGATTTCGGGATCATCGGTGGTCAGAGCGCCCATCTCTCCGGCTTGTATATTGTGGGCGATGTAGAATGAAAAAGCCGCGGCCAGAGACAACGAACCTGTCTGCTTCCCCTTATATCGAGTACCATGAGCCTGCGCCGAATCCTCGAAAACAACCAGGCCACGCTCGTCCGCTATCCGGTTGATCTCGTCCATCTCCACTGGATAGCCCATGAGGTGGACCGGCAGGATGATGGCATACTTGTCTGGGTCGGAGGTGTTCTGCAGAAGAGCCCGGATGTTCTCCGGAGTGATGCCAAGTGTCCGCCGATCCACGTCAACATAGACCGGTTCGAAGCCCACATGGCTGATCGCACTGCTGGTAGCGATATAGGTCAAAGGCGAAGTGATTACCTTGGTACCCCGGGGCAGCCCCATCAAATGCTTGAGCGCAGCCAGACCGGCCACCAGGGCGCCAGAGCCAGAACTGGTGGCCACACTGTACGTCGTGCCCACGTATCTGGCCCACTCTTTCTCAAACTGAGCAACCTTGGGGCCTTCCGAGAGCCTGCCCGACGCCAAGACTTCAAGGATAGACTCCCTCTCATCTTCCCCCAACTGAAAATCGCCCACACGAATCAGCTTGGCCTTTTTCATCCGCCTCCCGGGCCGCCTCCCTGGCGTCCTTTCGCTGCTTGCCCCGCTTGGGGCGGGGCTTGGTGTCTATCCGAAAACCAGCGGGCCGGGCCCCAATGCCCGGCAATCAACAGCGTGGACGCCGCCTCTGCCAGGTGTTCGGATAGGCCCCTAGTATACACCCGAACGGCGCACAAAGCAAGACCAATGTCGCTGATGAAGGCCATTGTGATCTGCTGCCGTGCTATTCAAATGGGCACAAGGAGAAACGTCAAGGCATGCCACACGCCTTGACGTTTGCGTTCAGATGACTAGGCGACGGACATCACCACACACGCAATCCACGCACCACCACATCGCTCGCGAACAATCTGCGCCTGCCCCATTCGTCCATTCGCCTGCTGCTATTCGTCTTGCCCCAGCAACTCTTTTCCACCTACCAGTGCCTTCAGAAGATCGCGGCGTTTACGCGCTCGCTTGCTATCAATCTCGACTGCGCCTGCCTTGTCGTCAGCCATCTTGGTCAGCGCCTCGATCCACGCTGCACTCTGCACTGGCTCGTGGCGGACGCGCCACCGCTCCACCCATACGGGCAGTGCTTCCGCGTTGGTGATCCGCGTGCGGGCTATGGTTTTGGTCACGCCCTGCGATTCAAAGGTGAACTCCTGTTCCTCGTATTCAGGCTTGACCGGACAGACCTGCATGCACGCGCCGCACTTGATGCAGTAATAGTCGGCCAACACCAACTCGCCCTCGTCATTGATGTGCAAGGCGCGAGTGGGGCAGATATCGGCACAGGCCAGGCACCCTTCGACGCATTTCTCGCGGCGCAATTCCACGGTGCCCTGCCAGGGCTGCACCACCCGGAACGCGCCATCGCTGGCGATCTCACACTGGCGGCAACGGATGCAGTGCCGATTGTCCACCACGAGCGTATCCTGTGTCCCATAGTAACTGATGACGTTGGTCGGGCAGTTGTCAATCACAAACTCCTTCCTGCTCCAGTCGAACCGCCCCTTGTCGAATGTCGTAGACTGGATCAGGTCAGGGAAGGCCCCGCAGACCAAGACCGGATTCTCGGGCCCGCCGTTGATGGTCATGGTGATAGCGTTCTTGGGGCACATCACCTCGCATATACCGCACAGCACACACTTTTCCGGGTCAATGTCCACCGAAGGCCTTTTCGCCAGCCGCCCGTCCACGATCTCGCCCTCCACGTGGATGATAGCCTCCTTGGGACAGACCAACGGCCCAATCTGGCAGCCCACGCAGCGATCGAGGTCCCAGGTCATGACATAGTGACGCGTTACCATGGCGCGTTCGAGTGTGATCTCGTGTTCGGTAACGATTTTCTGTGTTGTTCCTCGTC
>CBDURC010000279.1:0-3818 GCA_965369635.1 uncultured Anaerolineales bacterium
CCGCCCGTGAAGAACGAGGCGCTGTATGCTCGCGTGGTAAAGGACTATTCCGACAAGGTGGACGAGGCCACGCGCATCAAGGTCAAGCTTGAACGATACCTGCGCCTCGACGAGATCAAGGCCGAGGCCAGGGAGCAGCTCGATGAGGAGTTTCCTGAAAGCCGTGATGAGATCGGCGAGGCCCTTGGCGACCTCAAGAAGAATATCGTCAGGGAGCGGGTTCTCGGCGCCGGCGAGCGGATCGACGGCAGATCCGGCACTGACATCCGGACGATCACGTGCGAGGTGGGGATGTTGCCTCGGGTTCACGGCACCCGGGTCGTCGTCTATCGTTACGCTCAGATCGAGCGGCGCTATAACCAACATATCGCCCGCTTCGCGGATGCCGGTCGCCGTATCACCGCCATCGTAGATGGTTGTGATCTGCTTGATCCGGTTTGGATCGCTACGCTTCTCTTCGGCTGCGATCAGTTTATCGGTTTCACTCGCTATCCGATTGGCCATCCTCAGGCGGCGGCCAGCCGCATGCTGGCTGCTTTCTTCCAGCAGCAGATAGTTGCCACTTACACCCTCGCAGACGCCGAGGAAGACGGCTGGTTACGTCCCTTTGATCTACTGCGCCATCCCATTGCCTTACAGGAAGACGAACTCCAGATGTACAGGGAGATGAATGACCAGTTCATCACTGTGCACAACGGGGTGATCCGCCGCTACCCGGAACTGGACGAAGCGCCGGACTTCTGGGAAGCGCTGCACCGTCTTCTTGGAAGAGTCGTGGACCACGAGGCTGCTACCCTGTTCACGCTACAGGAGCATCGCGAGGGACTGGCGCATAGGGCCAGAGCCAAGCGTGAGGTGGTCGTGGAGTTGCTGAGTGAGGCTGACCAGCCAGCACGTTGCCTGATCCTGGACGTTGAACGGCTCTGGACGGCGGTGCTTCGCAAGACACTGACCGATCGAGGGATGGCCGTTGAGGTGCTCGAGCGTTCGTCTGATGCGGCCGCCCAAGAAAGCCTGTGGCGTCGTTTCGAGAGGAGAAAGGTGGATTGCCTGATTCTCCAGGATGTCCCACCGGTGAGACTGGTGCGCGCACGCATCAACCGGCTGATCATAATGACGCCGCTGACACCCTTGCGCACGCTGGCGGCTGCCGTGGACTGGGCGCTTTCGCACGCCGTTGGTGGGCCAGCCATGTACGTTGACCTGCTCTATACCAGCGGGACCCCGGAACAGCAGGCGATGATGGACTTTGCTGATGCGTGCTTCGGGTTGCGGTTTCGCCGTTAGGGGGTTGCCAGGCGAACCGCGTGGTCACCCTCGCGATGGCCGGGGTGCGGGTCGAGACGGCCGCCGCTGGGATAGGAGGGGCAAATATCGTAGCCTCAGAACCGTCACCTCCGGCCGGCAGTTGAAGCGCACCGGTGGGCTGACCAGTCCCACGCCCCGGTTGACGTAGAGCCGCATCCCGCCCATGCGGTAGAGCCCCGCCGGATACTTGCGGCCCAGGTAGGGCAGCACCAGTGGCCCGGCGAAGGGCAACCGCACCTGCCCGCCGTGGGAATGGCCCGAAAGTTGCAGGCTCACCTGGCCTTGTTTTCGATTGACAAAAACACCACACCTATGCTACAATAGCGCCGCGTGTCTCATGTCCACAATCGAACGGCGGAACTCCCCAGTTTGAGCGTGGCCTACTACTCAGAAGGTTGTCGTTTTTTTCTGGCAAGAGCTTACGATTTACCGAATAGGAAATCGTTATGGCCTTCAGTAAACTCGGAAGATCAAGATTGCTCATCGGATGCATTCTGGGGATAGGGCTTGCACTTCTGTCTCTGTGGTTCTCAGTCCACGTCTGGGCGCAGGAGCCAGGAGGCAGGCCTGTAAGCCTGGACGTTATCCTGCTGATTGACAATTCGATGAGCATGTCCCGCGCGGTGGCCGGAGCGCCGCCGAGCGATCCTGAGGAACTACGTGTCCGGGCGGCGAAGTTCCTGGTGGACTACCTCAGAGCCAATGCCGAGACAGTGGGGGCCAACTATCGTGTCGGGGTGGGCAGTTTCGGCGGGGTGGTGAGTGATGTCACTCCCTTGCGCCTGCTGCAGGATGACACCGTGCGCGATAGCATCCGGGCCGAGGAAATCCGTCTCACCGACTTCCGTGGCCCCTTGCAGTTCGCACTCCGGGAGTTCGAAGCCAGGGGCTTTGGTACCGGGAACAAGATGGCCGTCATCCTTTTCACCGATGGCCGCCCCGACCTGACGGGCATTCCTATGACCGAGCAGGAGCTGGGCGCTTACTTTGAGGATTTGGCTCCTCTGGTGAATGAACTTCAGGATGGGGGAGTATCGCTTTTCGTCTTGGGTATTGGGGATGCAGAGAAGGACAAGGACAACTGGACGCAGCTCATTCCCAAGAATCACTACATCTCCATCGCGAGCATGGCCGAGTTGTTCGATGTCTACCATCGCATTCTGGCCGAACTCATCGGGGCGGATGTGTCCGAAGAGAGAGTCTTGTCCGCCGGGCTGTCCGTTTTCATCGACGTCGATCCATACACGGAGCGCATTGTCTTCTCGTTTGTGAAGAGCGACCCGGATATTGACGTAAAGCTGCTCACCCCGGCCGGCGTCGTCCTTACTCCCACGATAGAGGCGGCCGATGCATACCACTCGATCTTTGTCGTCCCCGACCCGGATGAAGGAGAGTGGAGCGCATTCTGGGAGGGAGAGGAAGAGGGAGAGGTTCGATATTGGGTTAGAAGACGGTACCCATTTACTATTGAGGTTGAGCTCGCACCTCCCTCTTCTGCAGGGCAGCCCATCACTATCACGGCCAGACTGGTTCGAGATGATGGCGAACCCTTTGAGGATCCGGAGCTGTATCTTGAGGCAGAGATCATCCAGCCCGATGATGGCTCAGCCACCCAATCCCTCTCGCCCATTGGCGGGGGCACGTACAGCGGCAGCTACGAGGATGTGAAGACGGATGGGGTCCACACGGTAACGGTGATGGCTTTCGGTGATGGTCAGCCGTTGAGCGTGCGCTCTTTGCCTGTGACTGTGGATGTCCCTCCTTCGCTAACGGTTCCACCACCAACACCTCAGCTGACTTCGACGCCAACTCAGGCACCAACGTCTGGTCTGACCCGTATCCCTTCACCTACTGCCCCTGTGCCAGGGGAAGAGGTCACGCCGACGACGCCACTGGAAGCACCCACTCTGCCGCTGGTAGGAGGATGGCAAAACCTCATTCTGGTGGTGCTCTTGGTGGGTGTCGTGATATTGACTTGGCGGTGGTGGATGCAACGGGAGGAGAGCTGGCGCCTGCGACAAGAGATAGTGCTCCTCAAGACAGAAGAAGACGAAGCAACATTCCTCGAAGGCGCGAGACAAGGCTTGCGAATAGCGGAAATATATAGTCAACAAGGCGATAGTTCGGGGGCCGACAGCGAGTATAAAAGGGTGCTGGCGCTGGTTGAGGCGTACGAAGAGCGCGCTAGGGCGGTAGGCTCGGAAGTGGCCCGGAAGGCCTGGTTAGGCAGGCTTGGGTTGCGAGAGGAACTGGAGGAACAGCGCAAGGTGCTCTTCGAAGGTGCAGCAAAGGCCTCTCGTTTGCAACTGACAGGGCTTGCAGATGCTCTCAAAGTCCGCTGGGCGAGGCAACCGGAACTGGTGTTAGAGGAAATCTACGGATTCATTGAGTATGGATACCAACCGATATTGCTTGATTTCATTTCCCAGCGTGCTGTTCCCTCAGAAGTTAGTAAAGACAGAACGGCGGTGGTGCATTGGGCCCAGAAGGTATGCCACACCATACGAAAT
>CBDURC010000280.1:0-3815 GCA_965369635.1 uncultured Anaerolineales bacterium
TTCGGTGAGGATCCCACGGTAAATCGCCTGGAGGCCATGGCCGCCGAGCGGCTGGGCAAGGAGGCAGCGCTCTTCGTCACCAGCGGTACCATGGGCAATCTCGTTTGTCTGCTCTCCCATTGCGGCCGCGGCGACGAGATGATCGTGGGCGGACAGGCCCACACGTACGTGTATGAGCAGGGAGGCTCGGCCGCGCTGGGTGGCATCCATCCCCGTCCATTGCCCAACCAGCCGGATGGCAGCATTGCTTTGGAAGATATCGAGGCTGCCATTCGAACTGACAACCTTCACTTCCCCCGCACACGTCTCATCTGCCTGGAGAACACACACAACCGTTGCGGCGGCGCGGTGCTCACTCTGGAGTACATGCATGCCGTGGGACGGTTGGCGCGGCGGCATGGGCTGGCGGTGCACCTGGATGGGGCTCGCATCTTCAACGCTGCGGTGGCATTAGGAGTTGACGTAAGAGCACTGGCAGCTGATGCTGACTCGGTGATGTTCTGCCTCTCCAAGGCCTTGGCCGCGCCGGTGGGTTCGCTCGTCTGCGGCAGCGGTGAGTTCATCGCCGAAGCGCGGCGGGCGCGCAAGGTCGTCGGCGGCGGCTGGCGGCAGGCAGGGGTCATTGCCGCTGCGGGCATCGTGGCTTTGGAGCAGATGGTGGATCGGTTGGCGGAGGATCACGCCAACGCCAAGCGGCTGGCGGAGGGTCTGGCCTCGCTGCCGGGCATCGTGCTCGACCCGGCGCGGGTGCAGACGGACATCGTCATCTTCGAGTTGCACCGGGATGACATGACGCCGGAGGGACTGGCGGAGCGACTGAAGGAACGGGGCGCATGGCTCTTCGCCATTGGCGGCAGCCGTCTGCGGGCGGTGACGAACTACCACGTGACAGCGGCGGACATTGAGCGGGCTCTGCGCATCTTCGCCGAGGTGCTTGGTTGAGGAAATGGTGATCAGGGATCAGGTGGCCTAGGTGCTAAGAGGTGACCTTGCTGACTGTCGCGTCTGCCGTGCTCTGATTTGACGACCCAGCCATCCTGTGGTATGCTTGAGCGGCAAACATGGGGGCGTAGTGTAGCGGTTAACATGCCGGCCTGTCAAGCCGGAGATCGCGGGTTCGAATCCCGTCGCTCCCGCCTGTGACATCGAGAGGGCCACGCTGTTGCGTGGCCCTTCTGCTTTCGCCGAGATCGTGCCAGTCGGTCAGTTGCGCTTGACAGCGACAACGAACGTGGTATAATGTATATGCAGTAGCAGTACATATCCAAGGGGAGGTGCTTGCCAATGCCCAAGACAGCGATGATCTCAGCTAGGATTGACCCTGAGCTTAAGCATGGCGCGGAGAAGGTGTTCAGGGAGTTGGGACTGACCGCCACGCAGGCTATCACGCTCTTTTACAAGCAGGTAGAACTCGGGCGTGGACTGCCCTTCGCGGTGCGAGTGCCCAACGCTGTGACCGTGGAAGCACTAGAGCAGGCAAGATCACGCCAGGGGCTTGAGAGTTTCAACACGCTTGACGACCTGTTTAATGACCTGGGGATCTGATGAAGGCGATCAGGCGCACATCACAGTTCAAGCGGGATGTCAAGCGGATGCAGCGGCGAGGAAAGGACTTGGCAAAGCTGAAGAGGGTGCTTGCGAGTCTGGCGATGGGAGAGGTATTGGCGGCCAAGTACCGTGATCATGTCCTGGTTGGGCAGTACAGGGGCACTCGAGAGTGCCACATTGAGCCTGACTGGCTGCTGATCTACGAATCCACAGAGAGCGAGACCATACTCATCAGAACGGGCGCGCATTCAGATCTCTTCGAATAGCAACTCGATCTTGCGCATCAGTCGGTCCGTGTTGGTGCTACCGAGATCGAGCGAGCCCAGTTTCTCCAGTCATTGGGTGTTGGGGCATACGACGCGCTGCATATCGCTTGTGCGGAGAGCGCGAGTGCTGATGTGTTTCCTGACTACTGATGACAGGCTGCTGCGTTGTTGCAGCGCATTGAGTGCCGAGTTGCGGGTTCGCGTTGAGAACCCTTTGGCATGGTTAAGCGAGGAGGGATAGCATGGACGTAGCGGCGATGACACTGGAGGAGATCCGTATTGCAGGACTGCGCGCCGTGTCCAGAGATTTGGGAGCCGTAGGGTTGGTGCGCTTTCTGCAGCAGTTTGAGAGAGGGTATGGAGACTACAGCACCGAGCGGCACGACTGGCTTGAGACAGATACCGTTGACGATGTCGTTCGTCGCATCGGGGAACGAAGAGCATCCGGCGGCGGTTTCGGTTGAGGCAATGAGAAGCGGGACGAAGAGCCTGTGCTGACCGAACACGTCTGTCTTCAGGGAATACGAAACCTGCCCGGCGGTACGCTACATGAGGGTTTGACCCCCGTCGCTCCCGCTGAGACACAGAACAGAGACGCACGAGGGGCATGCTCCGTGCGTCTTTGCGTTTGCGAAAGGATGTAGTGACTCCCCTGAAAAAGGTCATTCAGCCACGGAGACACAGAGTACACAGAGGAAAAATCAAGGTGCGCCTCAAGGTTGTTCAGCAGCAAACGCAAAGAACATTGATTCCTTGAGAGACACCTTAAGAATCCCTGTGCCCTCTGTGCCTCAGTGGCGAGTCTGGCAGTTCTTTCAGTGGAGTCATGTAGTACAATGCAGACGGATATGGAGCGTGGGTCTGAGTATGGCATGTGCTCAGCATCTAGGCGAGGCGAAGGAAGATGACGGATATCAAGGTGTTCATCACCACGACCGAGGCATCCTGCGGTGAGTGTGGCGAGGACCTCGGTCGCAGGGCCTGGATCACGCTGGTCGAAGACAAGGGGGCCTTGTGCCCGTCGTGTGCCGATCTGGATCATCTGGTGTTTCTTCCATCGGGCGATGCAGCCCTGACCCGCCGCTCGCGCAAGCACTCGACCCTGGCAGCGGTGGTCCTGAAGTGGAGCCGGGCTCGAAAACGGTACGAACGGCAGTGGCTGTTAGTCGAAGCTGAGGCGTTGGAACGGGCTGAACAAGAGTGCCTGGCCGACAGCGAGGCCAGAGCCCGGCGGCGGGAACGTGAGGCTGTGCGCAGGGCAGAATTGGACCGGCAGTATGTGAGACAGTTCGCGGAGCGTGTGCGCCAGCTCTACCCTCGGTGTCCACTCGGAAGAGAAGTCGCCATTGCCGAACACGCTTGCCTCAAGTACAGCGGCCGTGTGGGTCGTTCAGCCGCCGCCAAGAATCTCGATGAGCAGGCCATCCAACTGGCGATCGTTGCTCGTGTTCGCCACACCGAGACACCATACGACGCACTCCTGGCCGGCGACTATGATCGGTGGGATGCGCGAGCTCAGGTCGAAGGGGCAGTTGCCCGGGTCTTGGCCCAATGGGAAGCGCCGGAGTGACTGCGTCGGGCAGCCTCCCACCAGGTGTGTTGGGCATTCCTCGTGACCCTTTCGCCATGCGGACGAGCTTCACATCGAACCTTCAGCCAACCGCTGAACTGACGTGTCGGCCGGATCCGCGACCAGGCGAATCACCAGATTGGTGTCAACGCAGAGCCAGGGGTTGCTCATCGCGCCCCTCCTGTAGCTGCTGGAGAATCTCCTCTGGCGGCGGGAGCTTGCGCCCATCCAGATCAGCCTGGACCTGAGCTCGTGCTCGCCGAACCACTTCCCTCCAATCGTCCTGCTGCTGCTGTTTCATCTGTAGCACTCGCCACGTGTTCTATGCCGGCCCTCCTTGCTCGATATGCATTGACTAACCGAGTGATCACTCGACCGAATCGTACACCAGACTGACCAGGAGGGCAAGATGGCTGGCGGTGATGGTCAGC
>CBDURC010000281.1:0-3797 GCA_965369635.1 uncultured Anaerolineales bacterium
CGTGGCCGGCAAGAGCAGGAGAGCGCCGTCAGTGACATGGCAGGTGAAGCGAGCAGGGGCCAGGGCAACGGCCGCGACGCTGCCGGACGGCAGGGACAAGAGAGCGGCCAGGCCAATTCTGAGCCCGAAGCCAGCGTCGAGGAATGGCTGACTTATGAGGGCAGTGTGGTCGCTCTGGACGATGAGGGCGTCACCATCGCCACCGGCGACGGCCAGGAACTGGCCATCAAGCTGGGCCCTCCCTGGTACAGAGAGAGCCTGGACTTCTCTGCAGAAGTCGGCGACCGGATCTCGGTGGTGGGCTTCTACGATGAGGACCACTTCGAGGCTGGGCAGGTCGCCAACCAGGCCAATGGGCAGACGTTGATCCTGCGTGACGAGGATGGGCGTCCCCTCTGGGCGGGAGGACGTGGCCGGCAGGGACAGCGGTAGCGGTTCCCTGAAGCAAAACACGAGCCGGGGAGGCTCTGCAATGGCCTCCCCGGGTCACCAATTGGAGGTGTGTTCATGAAGATCAACAGGTTCGCTTTTCCCGTCATTCTACTGGCGGTTTTCTTCCTGGTCATCGCCGTGGGCATGATCAGCGGCTACTGGCAGACGCAAGGTGGCGGGCGGCGCGGCCACAGCACAGTGCCGATGGCTCCGTCGCCTATCGTGCTTGTGCAAGATGTGGATGCAGATGTGGATGCAAATGGGGTGAAGTTGTGATGACGGTACGTACACAGACACTCGTTGGCAAAAGAGTCAAGAAGCGGATCAAGGTGAAAATGCTGCACGTGCGGTACGCTATTCAAGCGACTTTCGTGGCTTTTGCCTTCTACATCGGCTTGCGCCACTTGATCGTCGGCGGCGGACCCAGCGGTGCGCCGAGCCTGGATGCTTTATGTCCCTTCGGAGCGGTGGAAACCTTCTGGAGCTGGATTACTGCGGGCTCGTTCCTGCGCACGACTAATACCGCCAACCTGGTCATCATGGTCGCAGTACTGGCCACCGCGCTCTTGATGGGCCGGGCCTTCTGCGGTTGGATGTGTCCGCTGGGTGCAGTGCAGGAGTGGATCGCCCGTCTGGGCAGCCGCTTGACGGGAGGCAAGGCCAAGAGGCGCAAGAAGGGGATGATCCCTGTGGATCTGCCTCCGGTGGTGGACAAGCCGCTCCGCTACCTGAAGTATCTGGTTCTAGCTACGATCTTCTGGTCCAGCCTGGAGGCGGTTTTCCCTCCGCTGCGAGAGTTCTGCCCTTATCGCATTCTGTTTGGCTTCCACCTGGAGACGCCGCTGGCGATCAGCGTGCTGGTGGCTTTCCTGGCCGCCTCACTGCTGGTGGAGCGCTTCTGGTGCAAGTATCTCTGCCCGTTGGGAGCCTTGCTCAGCGTGACCAACAAGATCGCGCCCCTCAAGGTGGCTACCGACAAGGCGATCTGCACGGCGTGCGGTCGCTGCGGCGCCGCCTGTCCCATGGGCATCGAGGAACGCGCCCAGAACATCACGTCGCTGGAGTGCATCCGCTGCCTGGACTGCGTGGACACCTGCGCTCGCCCCGACGCGGTGAGCCTGCAGGTGGGCTACAGTCGAAGCGGATAAGAACGGCAACGCGATCTCAGGTGCAACGCACTTTGATGGTCAAGTGCGTTGCGCCTTACGGTTTCACAATTCCTTCACCCTATCTCCATCGGATCTGCACAATGATATGCTATGCTGGAAGCAGAAAAAGGGGAAGCCCTGGGAATGATCGGGGACAACCCGCAAATGACGACAACCAAAAAAACGAAAGGGGAACAGCATGAAGAGCAATTGGAAACGTATCGGTGTGTTCGCAGGGCTCATCGCCCTGGTGGGCGTGGTCGGTCTGGTCAGCGTGGTTTCGGCCCAGGGGCCGGCAGAGCAGGGGGCCTCTGGCTGGGAGCGTGGTTTCGGCTGGATGACCGAATTCCGGGGCCGGATGCACGAGGCCGTCGCCGACGTTCTGGGCATCAGCGTGGAGGAGCACGGCGCGGTAATGGACACCGCCCGCCAGCAGGTGCTCGAGCAGGCTGTGGACGAGGGCGTGCTGAGCCAGGAGCAGGCTGATCGGATGCTGGAGCGGATGGGAGCAGGCTTCAGCAGGGGGATCATGCCCTTCAGGCAGGGCCACAAGGGACATGGCGGCCGAGGGATGGGAAGTTGGATGGGCGGCCCGGAGAACTCACTGATCGGTGTCGCAGCCGATCAACTCGACCTCACAGTGGACGAACTGCTGGCCGAGCTTGAAGACGGCATGAGTATTGCCGATGTGGCGGGGCAGCATGACGTGGTTGCGCAGACCATCGCCGATGCCTTCATCCCCGTCCGCACCGAGAAACTGGACGAGGCGGTGGCCGAGGGGCGCATCACCCAGGAGCAGGCTGACGAGATGCTGGCTCACATGACGGAGGAAGTGGCCGAACATCTGAACGAACCCTTCGACGAAGGACACGGCCCTGGCGACTGCCGGGATGAACTCCCCGGCGGCTTCGGGCGAGGTGGATTCGAGCGTGGCGGCCATCAGCCTGGTGGTCGGCGGCCTGGTGGGATGGGACGCTTTGACGGTTTCCTTGGTCAGGCTGAGTAGCCGAACAGACAGTCCGTGTTTTCAATAGCGAGGGGCGGATGCAATGTCCGCTCCTCGTTCCTGTTTTACAATCACTCCACTCCGCCTCCATAGAATCTCCATAATCATCTACCATACTGGAAGCAGACAACGGGCAAAGCCCCTGTAGAAGAGAGTCAGGGACTGCCTCGTTGATCACAAAACAGACAAAGTATGGGAGATAACATGAAAACCAATTGGAAACGAAACAGTGTGTTTGCTGTGCTCATCGCTCTCGTGGGAGTGATAGCGATCAGCCCAGTGGCTCTAGCCGCTGGGCCGGGGAGCGATAGTAGCCCGGGCAATCAGATCCCGGTGGGTGAGTTGAGCGAGGCCGAGACCGAGGGCCTTCTCTACATGCGGGAAGAGGAGAAACTGGCTCGGGACGTGTACCTGACGCTCTACGAGGAATGGGGGATGCCTACCTTTCGGAACATCGCTGCCGCAGAGCAGACCCACATGGATGCCATCGGGACGCTGATCGAGCGTTATGGCCTGGAGGATCCAGTCGCGAGCAACGACATTGGTGTGTTCACCAATTCTACACTCCAGGATCTGTACGACCAGTTAGTGAAGGAAGGCAGCGAATCGCTGGCGAGCGCTCTGCGTGTGGGCGTAGCCATAGAGGAGATTGACATCCTCGATCTGCAGGAATACATCGCCCAGACTGACAAGGCTGACATCCAGCAGGTCTACGGAAATCTAACGAGGGGATCCCGCAACCATCTGCGTGCCTTCGTGTCCAGGCTGGAGAGAGAGACAGGGGAGACCTATGAGCCCCAATACCTCAGCCAGGAGGCCTATGATGCCATCGTGAACTCGCCGACCGAGCGAGGCGGGGAAGGCAGCGACCGTGGCAGCAAGGGCCGTGGCAGCAGCGACAGCAGGGGCCGTGGCAGCAGCGACAGCAGCGACCGTGGCAGCAGCGACCATGGCAGCAGCGACCATGGCAGCAGTGACTGTGGCAGCAGCGACCATGGCAGCAGCGACCACGGCAGCAGGGGTAGCAGTGGGCGTGGCAGCAGTGGGCGCGGCAGTGATAATGGAGGGCGACGTCAGCGCTAGGACTTGGGCAGCGTGACGGTTCGATGACGAGGCGGGGGCTATTCCCCGCCTCGTTGCTTGCTTGGATCACGATTTTACGATCATCTCACCCCGCCTCCATAGAATCTCCACAATCATGTGCTACACTG
>CBDURC010000282.1:0-3787 GCA_965369635.1 uncultured Anaerolineales bacterium
GCTGGGCACGGCGGCACCGACCATCCTGTTCTACCTGGTCACAGGCAGTGCTCTGGTCCTGGCCTTGGGGATTGTGATCTTTGTGTTCGATGTGATCTACATTGGGATGCCCTATCAGAGATTCCGCGACCTAGGCCTGAATCCCATTACTCGAGAGCCCGCTCATCGACTTGGAACCTTGAAACACAGTTTCCTACCTTGAGCGCACGATCAAGTGCAACCCCTCGTGGATTGCCCAAGTCGGGGATGCGTAGTGTCGTGATCATTGATGCACCCTTTGGTAGGTCACTTCCGACCTGAGTATGCGCCTTTGAACACCCTTATCGGTCAATTCCTGATCTCTGGTATCGATACTTGCACCCAGATGACTGCAGAAGCATTAAGGGGATCTCAGACCTTCCTGCAGGAGTGCTTCGAAGCATCTGGCCGTGGGAGCCCCTTGCGGAGTCCGTTTCAGCAGTACCATCAGGTCCCGCTCAGCGCCCGGCTGTGGCGCGATTCTGTGCCATGATGCTTGCGGTCTGCTTCCCCCTGGGCTCAGCCACCTCCTTCTCCCTTCAACCGACCATCTATCAAATCCAGGAACGATCCGAGGGTGTTGAAAAACATATCTGTTGGTCGAAAAGCGCCTAGATGTGGGCTGAGATTGTCGGTAGACGACAGTCGGTAGTGGTACCGTCAATCTTCCGCCGACTTTCTCAACACCCTCGATCCGTGATTTGACAACCTGATGGCAATGGAGTATAATACTTACTAAGGAAACGTTATTAAGTAAGCCGCCGTGGTCACCGAGGGAAGGGAGTCTGCTGGTGAGGAAGGCAGGCCACTCAAGCACGAGAATCCACAACAGCCGGTTGGTGCTCAAGACCATCTATGACAGCGGGCCGATCAGTCGCGCTGACCTCTCCCGCGCGACTGACCTCACTGCTCCCACCGTCTCGAATGTGGTGTCCGATCTGATGGAACAAGGACTGGTGGACGAGGTGGGCTACGGTCCATCCACGGGCGGCAAGCGCCCCATTCTGCTGAGCCTGGTGGATGACTCCCGCCACCTGATCGGTCTTGACCTGGCCAGAGGGGACTTTCGCGGCGCGGTCATCAACCTGCGGGGCGAGATTCAGCACCGGATCGACTTGCCGTTGCGTGATCGCAGCAGCGAAGCCGCCCTGACCCTAGTCCACAAGTTAGTCGACGCTCTCCTCGAGGCAACCGACAGTCCCCTGCTGGGCATCGGTATCGGTGCGCCGGGGCTGGTGGATGCGACCAACGGTGTGGTTCAGCGGGCCGTCAACGTGGATTGGCAAGATGTGCCGCTGCGCGACCTGCTGCAGACCCGCTACAACTTGCCAGTGTATGTAGCCAACGACTGCCAGGTGGCTGCTCTGGCAGAGTACACCTTTGGCGACAATGAAGGTGCGAAAGATCTGGTGGTCATCAACGTGGGCTACGGCGTCGGTGCTGGCATCATCCTCAACGGCCAACTCCTCCATGGCAATCCATGCGGCGCGGGCGAGATCGGTCACGTGGTCGTGGAGCCAGGTGGCGAGCGTTGCCAGTGCGGAAACTATGGATGCCTGGAGACCGTCACGAGCAGCCGGACCATCATCCGGCGGGCGCAGGCCATCGCCCGGAATGACCCGCGGTCAGAGTTGCATCACTTCGCTCCTTCCCCAGAAGCCATCACCCTGGAGACGATCTGCCAGGCCTTGCATGCAGGAGACGAATCGGTGGGGCAGATGATCTACGAGGTGGGCCGAAGCCTGGGCATTGCCGCCGCAAACCTGGTCGGCGTGCTCGGTAGCTGTCGCATCCTGTTTGCCGGCAGCGTGACCTGCTTCGGCCAGTTCTTGCTCGACGCGGTCCGGGAGGAGATGATGAAACGAGCGTTTTCCCCGCTGGCCAAGAATACGGAGGTTGGCCTGGTGAGCCTGGGCAGCGACATTGTCCTTCTGGGAGCATCTGCCCTGCTCTTGCCGAACGAGCTCGGACTATTCTGAGGCGGTGAAGCTATCGCAGTTCTTTGATGCGGACCTGCCCGTGTTGGTCACAACAGGCCCAGGATGAGTTTTCTCGGGAACCAGAAGGTGACTGATAGAGACGGGGGAGATACCTCTCGGAAGGTAACCAGCTTCCGAGGAAGCTCAAGTCGAGAGAGGAGGTGATGCTCTGGAGAAGAGACTGGTGCATGTGGCCCGAGAGCCACTCGAGTCGTAGAAACAGAAACTTCACATCTTGGATACAATCCGAAGGAGGAAGAAAATGAAACGCAGTGTACATTTACTGGTGGTCGTAGTCGTCTTGGCCGCGCTCCTGCTCACCGGTTGCGGATCAAAAGCGACGCCGGTGGCAACGGAGGTCCCAGAGGCGACCAAAGCTCCTGAGGCAACGGAGGTCCCAGAGGCGACCAAAGCTCCTGAGGCAACGACGCCCCCCGAACCCGCAGAGCCGGAAGAGGAGATCACTCTGGTCTACTGGTCAATGTGGAACGAGGACGAGCCACAAGGGCAGGTGGTGAAGGGTGCCATCGAAGCCTTTGAAGCCGCCCATCCCAACGTGACGGTGGAAGTCACCTGGTACGGCCGAGACATCCGCAATCTGCTGCCGCCAGCCCTGGAAGCTGGCGAGACCATTGATGTATACGATGTGTGGGCTGGTGGTAGAGACAAAGCCATTGCCCTGGCGGACTATCTTGATCTTCCGGCCATTGGCGAGGGGGGGGCAGAGAGCGGCATGACGGTTGCTGAGTCGATCATGCCCGCGCTTTGGGAGAGTGGTGATACACAGAATGCCGACGGCGACATCATCGGCGTCCCCTACAACCCCTTTGTGGTGATGGTCTTCTACAACAAGGATCACTTTGAAGATGCTGGCATTGCCAGCACTCCAGAGACCTGGGATGAATTCATCGCTGCATCTGAGGCCCTGCAGGCTGCCGGCTATGCGCCCTTCACCGAGGATGTCGACGCTTACATGGACATCATCATCGGTGCATTCACCGAGCGCGCCATGACCTGCGAAGGCATCATTGATGTGGTCAATGACCAGTCCGGTGAGGCATGGAACGATCCGGTGCTCCTGCAAATGGCTGAGGATATGTACGAATACTCAAGCTATCTTGCCGAGGGCACGGATGGAAACCTGTTTCCTGCCGGTCAGCAGCGAGTTGCCTTGGATGAAGTCACGATGAACCTGAACGGTTCCTGGCTGCCCAGCGAGCTGCTGGAGTTGGCCGGCCCTGACTTCAACTGGGGCGTGTTCAGCTTCCCCAGCCTGCCCTACGGCGCTGGTGCAAACACCCACGTGGAATCGGGTTCCCAGGCCATGGGCATCAATCAGACCGCAGAGCACCCCGACGTGGGCTTTGAGCTGCTGCGTTACGTTGCCAGCTACGACGCCCAGGTAGCTATGGTCGAAGTTGGCAATTCCCCCGCGGCCCGCGTGGATGTGCCCTGGGCTGGCGCATTGGCGGATGCCTACGAAGCCTTCAAGAAAGCGGATGTAAGCCTTCCGTGGGCGTGCGGCCTGTGGGATACGGGCGAGATCTTTTCCAACGTGATCCTCTTGAACTTCACCGATCTATTCGTCGGGAAGGTCACTGCCGAGGAGTTCATCGCCAAGATATCTGCCGAACAGGCCGAGTTCTGGGCTACCCGGGAAGAGGAGCCAACGCCTGAAGCTGAGGAAGAGGCCTTCGAGATAACCGACGAGCCCGTCACTCTGGTCTACTGGTCGATGTGGAACGAGGACGAGCCACAAGGGCAGGTGGTGAAGGGTGCCATCGAAGCCT
>CBDURC010000283.1:0-3776 GCA_965369635.1 uncultured Anaerolineales bacterium
TCGCGTAGGGCATGGGCACGTGCACGCCGCCAGCGTAGAACGGCAATTGGCTATGCACCGACATGATGCGCTTGTCGGGTGCAGGGTCGTACGCAGCCAGCCATTCCCCTGCGCTCCGCTGATCCAGGTCAAGCACCACCACTGGTGGGCGGAAGGCCAGCACGCCCCCTTGAATGGAATGCAGCACGACAGCCAAGGCCATCAGCAGGAGCACCGATAGCGCCGCGTCCGCCCAGCGCGGCCGTGCCTTCCACGTCTCCCGCGCCCAACAGTAACCCGCCGACAGCCCCATGCCTCCCCACAGTGCCACGTACCCCGTCAGCGGCGTCAGGTAGCGGGTGTAGACACGCGGCACCAGGCTGATCACCGCCACCAGCGGCAGAAGGAAGGCCAGCAGGAAACCCGCCCTGGCCAACGATTGCCGATCCCAACCGCTCCAGGAAATGGCAAGCAGCGCCATCGCTGCCAGCGGCTTCACCATCCAGGGCAGCAGGAACAGCAAGGCGGCTGAGAAAAGCACGGCAAAGCCTCCTCGCCGCAGCCGTGCGGCGTCCCAATGCCCAGCCAGCAAGCCGAAGAGGGCCAGCACCACAGCCAGCGGGGAAGCGATCTCTGTCAGGAAATGCTTGGCCTCATCCCGCAGCCCCTGCAATACACCGCTCAGACGCTCGACAAGCGACAGTCCCGCATCCTCTGGCGGATGGCTGATCAGTTGGTTGCGAAACAGGAACGGGCCGGCCGGCTCGCCCGCAGACGTGAGGCCATACGCCGCCTCGGTGTAACTCATCCCCGCCGCCAAGCGCTGGGCGGTGACGAAGTTGGGAACGGACTTGGTCTCCCATATCAGGCGACCTGCCTGCCCGCTCAGCCAGACCACGTAGGGCGCAGCCAACAAAGCGAAGGCGGCTAAAGCGGCGGCCATCCGCACCAAGAGCGTGGCGACCTTCGCGTTCCTGCTCCCTTGCTCCCTTGCGCCCTTGCGCCCCTGCATCCTTTTCCACGCCCATGCCACCACCATCAGCGTCAGGAAGACGGCAAAGTACACCGCCCCCTCATGTCGGGTCAGATAGGCAGCGCCGAAGCAGAGCCCAGTCAGTGCGGCGGCTGTCCACTTTCCGCGTGTCAGCGCGGCCCAAGCACAACACAACCCGCACCAGACCAGGAAGCTATAGGTAATCTCGCTCCACACGCGGCCCGCATAGATAATGAGCAGCGGATGCCCGGCGATGAGCAAGGCAGCAAACAGTCCAGCGGAGCGACGGTCACTCAACTCCCGCGTCAGCCAGTAGACGGGCAGCGGCAGAAGCGCCCCCAGGATCAGCGAAAGCAGCCTCCCCGCCCACAGCGCGTCGAGCCCCAACCGCATCAAGCCGGCCATCAGCAGCGGATAGAGCGGCGGCACAAAGAAATCCCGCACCCCCAGGATGCCGACGTAACCTCGTCCGGCAGCCAGGTTGCGGGCAATTGTAGCATAGGTTGTCCCCTCGGTCAACACCACCTGGGCGGTGAGGAAACGGGGCAGTCGCAGCGCCAACGCCAGCAGGACGATGCCTGCCAGGTACAACGAACGTTTCTGTGTCATGTTCATGCGGCGACTATTGTAACATCAAAGGGCGCTTGGGGCAACATGGCTCATGGTACATTGGTAGATCGGTAAACTGGTAAATTGGTAAATTGGTGCGAGCCTTGCTTTGATCAGTCTACCAATCTACCAGTCTACCAATGTACCAATCTACCAATCTACCGATTCTCAGCCGCAGGCGGCAAGGTGGTGAAATCGAGGGGCGCTTCGGCCACTTCCAATCGCTTGAGCAGCACGAAGCAAAACCGGCTCCCCTGCGGCTCATTGTCCTCCAACCAGATACGCCCGCCATGATGAGCCACGATGTGCTTGCAGATGGTCAGTCCCAGACCCGCACCACGATAGGCCCGTTCGGCGCTGCTGTCCACCTGGTAGAAACGATCGAAAACCCGATCCCTCTCGGTGGGCGGCACACCGATCCCGGTATCGCTGACCGTGATTTGCACCTGATCGCCGAGATCTACTCCATCCACAGTCACATCACCCCCTGCCGGCGTGAACTTCAGTCCGTTCTCCACCAGGTTGGTGAGCACCTGTTCCAGCCTCAAACGATCCCCTTCCACCGCGGGGAAATCGGACGGCAGGCGATTGTGCAGCGTCAATTCCCCCTCCTGCGCCAGCGGAGCCAGCTTGTCCAGCACCCTGGCCACCAGCGTCGGCAGCGCCACCTCTTCCACGTACAGCTTGACTTGCCCTGATTCCAGGCGAGAGAACTCCAACAGGTCATTGATCTGTCGCTGCAAAAGGTCAGTCTGCTGTTTGACCGTGCCCAGGAAATCGCGCTGCAGCTCGTTGATTGCGCCTGTCTTGCCCATCAGAATGATCTCTACAAAACCCTTGATGGAATGCAGCGGTGTCTTGAGCTCGTGAGAGACCACGGAGAGGAAGTTGGACTTCATCCGCTCCAACTCCTTCTGCGCCGTGATGTCCCGCAGCACCGCCACGACGCCCTGCGCCTGCCCATCCTCGGCGATCATCGGCGAGGCCAAGGCCTGATACGTGTGTGCCTTGTCCCTCCCGTGGCCCTCCAATTCGATCTCCTTGATCGCCTCTTCGCCGGCCTGCAACGTCTCTTCCAGCAAATCGAGCACTGGGTTACCCGGCAGGATCTGTGCCAGGGGTAGCCCCGGCTGTGGCGACTGCCCTAGAGCAAAGATGTGCGCTGCTACGCCGTTCATCATAAGCAGTTGCAGATGCGGATCGGCCACCAGCACACCATCGCCGATGCCCTGTAGCACCGTCTCCAGTTCTTGGCTCCTTTCCCACGTCTCCTGGTACAGGCGAGCCTTTTCGATGGCCGTGGCTGCAAAATAGGCAAAGCTGGCAATGAGCTGCCGTTCCCGTTCGACGAAAGTGAACTCGGGACTCCCGTCGGCCAAGTAGAGCGCGCCGATGAGCCGGTCGCGCACCACCAGCGGACACACCAAGCAAGCACGGGCATCCCATATCTCACGCAGTGGGTGCAGCGGTCCGCCAGGCTCAAAGGCAGTTCCGTCGGGGATGAAGATGCTGCCGCCTTGCAGTGCAGGAGACTCGCTCATGATCTCCCCCGGTGGCAACCGCAGACCAGGAAACGCTTCGCTCTGCGCCCCACTGGCCGCAGCCCCGACAAGTCCTCGTCGGTCCTGATCGAGCAAAGCCACAGCACAGTGGTTGCTGTCCGAGAGGTCAGCCAGCCGGTTCACGATGAGCTGCAGTGTCTCCTCCAGGTGCAAGGTAGAGGAAAGCGTCCTGGCCATCTCGTGCAGAGCACGCAGTTCCAACACGCGCGCGCCCAGGTCGGTGGCCGTGCGCTGCAGCACCTGTGTCTTCTGCGCCAGGTCTGCCTCCTGCCGTTCCAGCGCCGCGTCCAGGCTGGTGATGCGCTGACGGCGACGCGCCAGGACCAATCCCGCGTAAGCACTGCCCAGCACCACCGCCATCAGCGCCAGGTAGCGCAGCAAGAACGCTGGATCGAGCAAGAAGACCAAACTGCGACGGGCCCAGAACAGCGTACCTACGTAGAGCGGGCCGCAGAGCGCGGCGACGAGCGGTGGCGCCCACCGTCCCGGCAGGGTGAGGGCGATCTTGAGCGCCACTAGCCCGTAGAGCAGGGAAAGCGGGCCTGCCAGCGTCACGTGCTGGGCGATGAGATAGCTGACGAAGAGAGCGTCCAGGCCGTTGCTCAGCCAGAGAAGCCACGCCATGCGCCACC
>CBDURC010000284.1:0-3776 GCA_965369635.1 uncultured Anaerolineales bacterium
CCGCTTGGGGCGGGGCTGGCGCCGCAGCAGGGGCAGCAGTAGGGGCGACCGGCCGGTAGCCCCTACCTTGCGCTGCGGCAGGCAGGGACTCCTCCGGCTCGAGGATGTAGGCGATGACTTCGGCGACCGGGATGACATCGTCCGGTTGAGCCCGCACCCCGGCCAGGATGCCGTTGGTCGGCGACTCGATCTCGATGTTGGCCTTGTCGGTGAGGATGACGAAGAGGGGCTCTCCCTTCTTCACGTGATCACCTTCCCGCTTCAGCCACTCGACGAAGGTGCCATCATCCATGACCATGTCCACCTTGGGCATGATGATTTCTGTTGCCATGTTTACCTCTCTGCCTGGGCGGCGACCAGCCCTTCCTGGGCCAGCGCTCTCGCTGCGGCCACGATGTCTTCCACCTGGGGCACCGCGGCGCGCTCCAGGGTGCGGTTGTAGGGAATCGGCACGTTGCGCCCGGCTAGGCGGCGGATGGGCGCATCGAGGTAGTCGAAGGCCTCGCTGTCGGCGATGACCGCGGCGATCTCGCTGCCCACGCCACCGGTTATTGGCGCTTCGTGGACGATGAGGGCGCGGCCCGTCTTGCTGACCGAACGGACAATGGTCTCTTTGTCCAGCGGCTTGAGACAACGCGGGTCAACTACCTCGATGTCAACCCCTTCGACAGCCAACAGCTCGGCCGCTTCCAGGGCCCGGGGAACCATGATCGAGTAGGCGATCACCGTCAGATCACGCCCCTCCCGCTTCACCTCGGCTTTGCCGAGGGGAATGGTATACAGCTCCTGCGGCACCGGCCCCTTGTTCCTGTAGAGCAACTTGTGCTCCATGAAGACGACGGGGTTGTTGTCGCGAATGGATGTGACGAGCAGTCCCTTCACGTCGTAGGGGGTGGAAGGCGCAACGAGCTTGATCCCCGGCACGTTCATGAACCAGGCCTCCAGACTCTGACAGTGCTGGGCCGCCGCGCCGGTTCCTGAACCGGCTGGGGCACGAACGACCATGGGGATGCTGGCCTTTCCCCCGAACATGAAGTGGATCTTGGCCGCCTGGTTGACCAATTGGTTCATGGAGATGGTGATGAAGTCCATGAACATGATCTCGGCGATGGGCCGCATGCCCATCAGCGCCGCACCCGTCGCCGCTCCGACAATGGCCGCCTCGGAGATGGGCGTCTCCCGTACGCGCTCGGGGCCGAACTCTTCCAGCATGCCCATGGACGCGCCAAAGGCTCCGCCGTACACGCCGACGTCTTCTCCCATGAGGAAGACCTCTGGGTCACGCCGCATCTCCTGAACCATGGCCTCCCGCACAGCTTCCAGATAGGTGATCTCTCGTCTTCCGTTGCTGCTCATGGCGCATACACCTCAGCTTCCATGTTCTCCGGCGATGGCTCGGGGAACGTGAGCGCTTCCTCGGCGGCACGATCAACTGTGGCCTGAGCCTCCACGTCAATGGCTTCTGCCTCTTCCCTGGTCATCACACCAGCTTCTACGAGCGTCTTTTTGAAACGCTTGATGGGGCACAGCTTCTTCCATGCATCTATCTCTTCCTGCGTGCGGTAGAGATTGCGATCGCTCTTCGAGTGCCCTCGCCAGCGATAGGTCACGTTCTCCACAAGCACAGGCCCCTTGCCGGATCGCGCGTGCTCGATGGCGGCAAAGATCGTCTGATAGACGGCCAGCACGTCGTTGCCGTCCACCGTTTCACCAGGGATGCCGTAGGAGCAGGCGCGCGTCGAGACGCGCTCGATGTTCATGGACCTGCGCACTGACATGGACATGCCGTATTGGTTGTTCTCGCAGATGAACACCACAGGCAGATCCCAGATGGAAGCCAAGTTCAGCGACTCGTGGAACTCGCCCAGGTTGGCTGCTCCATCTCCGAAGAAGCAGAGCAGAACCTGGTCAGATCGGCGCATCTGCAGCGCCAAGGCGATACCCACCGCCGTCGGAATGCCGCTGCCCACTACCCCTGTGGCCCCCAGATTCCCGCCCGGGATGTCGGCAATGTGCATTGAACCTCCGCGTCCATGGCAGTACCCTGCTTCCTTACCCAGGAACTCGGCCATCATCAGTGTGATGTCAGCGCCCTTGGCGATGGTGTGGCCGTGGCCCCGATGATGGTGAATGATCAGATCGTCCGACCTCAGCGTGGCACTGCTGCCCACTGCCGACGCCTCCTGTCCTATGGACAGATGCATCGTGCCGTGCACCAGGCCGCGTATGTATAACTCCTCGGCCTTCTCCTCGAAGTACCGAATCTCACACATCTTCTGCAGCATCCAGGCCAGTTTCTCGCCGGGCAGTTCCTCCAGCAGACGACTGCTATCGGCCACCGCAAGCGAGAGGCTGCCCCCGCTTGGGGCGGGGCTGGTCTGGGCCTCGGTCATACTTGCTTTCATAGACCCATCCCTCGAATCATTCCTCCTCCTCCTCTACGACTACTTTTGGGACTCGTGCTCAGACAGTTCAAGGACACCTCTGGCGGCTGCTTCATCGGTGATCAGGGCATCCAGGTAGCCGCCGCGCAGCGCGCCGTAAATGGGTCGCGCCTTGACCGCCGCAGCCGCCACTCCGACAACGAAGGGGATACTCCGGAGTTCCTGCAAAGACAGCCCGACCGTCCGGTTCGCGTATTCCTTTGCGCAGGGTTGGCCTTTGATATCATAGATGCGAGCTGCGATCTCCCCCACGCCCCCACAGGATTCGGCTATCCACTTCATGTCCTCCGCCGACAGGGCCGTGAATTGCACGAATCGAGACGTCTGATAGTCCACAGTGCCCACGCCCAGGAGCGCGATGGTGGCCTGGCGAGCGATATCCAGGATCTCCTTGATCGGCCCCATGGACAGGAGCATCTCTCGCTGTTTCTCTGTGTCTACGAAGGCGGGCGCATGGAGTTGATAGGCTTCCCCGCCCAGACGAGCCGCCAACTGGGTTGCCAGATAGTTGACGTCGGTGGTGACCCGACCCTGCACGGCGCCCATGCAAGGAACGACCTTGACATCGTAGGAGCGCTGGGTATCCAAGGCCTGGACCACGGCATGGACGGCAGTGCCGCCACCGATGGCGACAACATCACCATCCTGGAGACGCCCTAACAGGTAGTTGGCCCCCGCCCGGCCCAAAGTGTGGACCATAGCGTTCGCTTGCTCCGCGATCTGCGGGATGACCACCGCGTCGCTGATGTCGAAGCTGGCCTTCAAACGCGCTTCCAGGTCGAAAAGGTACTGGAAGGGCGTACGGATGGTGATCTCCACCATGCCCTGTTCGCGAGCTTGCTGCAGAAGCCGGTTGACTTTGGTCGTTGAAAGCCCCAGACGCTGTCCCACTTCAGCCTGGGTCAGCTCCTGCACGTAGTAGAGCGTCAGGACTTGGTTGATCAGCCGTATGCTGTCATAATCGCTGGCGCTGACACGCTCTGCCATGGCGATGTTGCTCCTGAAAGAAGCCTGCGTTCTCCAGTCAGTGAGGCTCCCGGATCAGGGGATACACAGAATTCAGCGGAGAAGCGGAAACAGCGGAAAGGTAGGGGGTCATTCCGCTCGTTCCGCTGTTCCGCTGACCGTACCTGGCTTCCGAAGACGCTAGGCCAGTGCCTGCTCCCTCTTGGCCAGGAGCGTGTCCATCTCGGCGATGTCCTCCGCCGACAGCACCCAATCTCCGGCCGGAGCGGTCTCCTCGACCTGGGAAGGACGCCTCGCTCCCACGATGGCGGCTGTCACCTCTGGGCGGTGCAGTACCCAGGCGATGGCCAACTGCGCTACGGTTCG
>CBDURC010000285.1:0-3739 GCA_965369635.1 uncultured Anaerolineales bacterium
GCAGCGGAGTGCGGTTTCGCGCCACTCTGCTCCGCTCCGTGGCGCACTACGAGCCCCGCTTGGGGCGGGGCGAGCCTCTCTCCGTGCTACAACGCTGAATGTGGCATTGGCGGACTATTCACGCAGGCAGATCAGCGCGGAGTGATGGCCGGTGCGCCCGTTATCGGCGCGGTAGGAGTAGAACTTGTCGCGGTGGCAGGCTGTGCAGAGGCCAGCTACTTCGATTTGCTGTACGCCCGCATTGCGCAGTTGGCGTTCATTGGCCGACCACAGGTCGAAGTGCAGTGATTCGGGTCTGGACGTCGGCCGAAGATCGGAAGAAGCGGGAAGGGAAGATGAATTCCGCTTCTTCCGATTTTCCGCTGACCGGAGGGGTGCCCGGAGCAGGCCATTGTCTGGCCCGAAGGCCGCCTCCACCGCCGTGGTCACGTCAGGCCCGACCTCGTAGCAGCAGGGGCCGATGGCCGGGCCGAGTGCAGCTACCAGGTCGTCCGGTGCCGAACCTAGTGCTTCCACCATTGCCTGTACTGCCGCCTGAGCCATGCCAGCGACGGTGCCTCGCCAGCCAGCGTGTGCCAGACCTATCGCCTTCCGCCGTGGATCGTACAGCAGAATGGGCACGCAGTCGGCGAAGCGAAGCAGTAATGGCACCCCCGGCTCGTCGCTGATCAGCGCATCGCAGTCGGGGATGAAGTGCCCATTGTCTCCTGCACCGACGCGGCGCACCTCGGCGCTGTGCACTTGCCGTGGCGAGACCAGCGACTCCCGCGCAATTCCCAGTGCCGCGCACAGCCGTCGGTGGTTTTCCTCTACCGCCCGCGGATCATCTCCCGAGGCCCAGGTCAGATTGAGCGTGGCGAACGGCGGCTGGCTCACTCCACCGTGCCGCGTGGACACGGCGTGGATGAGCTCAGGGAAGGCGCTGAGGCTGGAGAAGGTGTAGTAGGATACGTCGTTGGAGAAGTTGAGCAGCACAGGGAGGACCTTTCGAATTCGTAAGGTGTAATTCGACTCTTCTGAAAAGCCCCAAGATCGTCAGCGGATTAAGCGGATTGAGCAGATTTTGTTTCACACTCATCCGCTTCATCTGCTTAATCCGCTGATGGGTTTTGGCCTTGTTTTCAGCAGAGTCGGATTACGGATTCGGCCTCGCAAACTCCGCAAACTTGACAGGCAGTGTTTCCCGGCGGACACGCATATCCCGCCTTTTCCTCCTGGCTCAGCCGCCATTCTCGACGCAGGAATGCTGCGCTGACGCCGTTGTCCACCACCTGCCAGGGGAGTGGCTCGTCCAGGCTGCGTTGGCGCAGGAATTCCTCCGCCGTCAGGCCACACTCCGCCAGCGCCCGCCGCCAGGCAGCTAGCGACAAGCGTTCCATTTTCAGCAAGACCTGCGCCAGACGACGGTCGCCGCGGGACAGCACCCCTTGCACCTCCGCCCAGGCGGGGCTGTCGGCCTTCACACTGATCCTGCTGCCGCGCAGTCGCTGTTTGACATAATCTTGCCGGGCTTGCAGTGTGGCCGCAGGCGTCATCGCTGCCCACTGGAACGGCGTGTGTGATTTGGGCACGAAAGGGGTCAGGTTGATGGTCAGGCGGCGGGGGAAGCGATGCCGCACTTCCAGCACCAGGTCCACCAGCGCGTCCATATCCTCGTCCGTTTCGCTGGGATGGCCTAGCATGAAGTAGAGCTTGAGCCGGGGGAAGCGGTAGGCGGCAGCCCAGTCCACCGCTTGCAGCACCGATTGCTCGCCCTGCGTCTTGCTGATGACCCGCCGCAGCCGTTCGCAGCCAGCCTCCGGAGCGATGGTCAATGTCTGCGTGCCGCTGTCGGACAGCGCCTGCACCAGCGTCTTTGTGAGGCTATCGGCACGCAGCGAGGAGACAGAGATGCGCGCTCCCAAGGAACGCAGCCGCGTCGCCAGCTCGTCTATGCGGCTGTAGTCGGAGACGGCCGCGCTCACCATGCCAATGCGTTGGCGGTGTCTTAGGCCTTCCTGCGCCTGTTCCAGTAGCATGTCCAGCGGTCGCTCCCGCGGTGGGCGATAGAGGTATCCGGCCAGGCAGAAGCGGCAGCCCCGCCTGCAGCCGCGGGCGATCTCAATCAGGTACAAATCGCCGAACTCTGTATCGGGTGTCAGTATCACAGAATGGGTCGCGTAACGTGATAGGTCGCGCACCCATTGTCGGCTGATCCGCTCCAGGTTGCAGGTTGCAGGTTTCAAAGTTCCAGGGTCCGAATCTTGGAACTTGGAACTGTGAACTTGGAACTTCGCCCTTTGAAGTTCAAGATTCGAAGTTTGACCGACGTAAATCCCTCGTATCGCCGCCCACGCCTCCAGCGTCGCTTCCCGCTCTCCCAGCGTCTCCTGGCACGCTTCCACCAGCGGGGAGATGAGCTCTTCGCCTTCGCCGATGACAATGGCGTCGAAGACAGGGGCCAGCGGCTCTGGGTTGGCGCTGATGGCTGGCCCGCCGGCGATGATAAGCGGCCAGGTGGTGTCCCGCTGCTCGGCAAGTGGGGGGATGCCCGCCTGACGCAGCATGTCCACCACGTGGAAGTAGTCCAACTCGTACGACACAGTGAAGGCCAGAAGGCCGAAGTCGGTGAGCCGCCGCTGCGATTCCAGCGAGATGATCTCCAGTCCTTGATCTCTGGTACCTGATCCAGGGTAGAAAGCTCTTTCGCAGACCACGTCGGTGCGACTGTTGAACAACTGATATAGAGTCTGAAAACCCAGGCTGGACATGCCCACAAAGTAGGTGTTGGGGTAGATCAGGGCGACAGCCAGCTTGCCGCCCCAATCCTTGAAGATGGTGCCGGTTTCCTGCTCCAGTATGCGTTTGGCCTCGGCGATCTTTTCCCATTTCATAGAGAATTCGTAGTGCGTAATTCGTAGTGCGTAATGCGTGGCCACGAATTACGCACTGCAAATTACGAATTTCCTACGTCCAACGTTGCAGTGTCTGCAACCATCCGCGGACTACGCCCCAATCTTCGAGAGCGGTCAGTATCAGTGCACCGGCTTCGCGCGTCACGTACCACAGCCGCAGTGGGGGGAAGATCCTGCCTGTGTCGGTGGTGGTGGGGCTGGAGTGAACGGTCAGGCCGGCGCGGCGGAAGGACCAGCGAGCGCGGTACAGGTGCAGGGGATGGCTGACGAGGATGACGCTCCGCCAGCCGTGGGTGCGCATCAAATCCGCCGTGGCGCGGGCATCCTCAGCCGTGGTCATCGAGCCCTCGGCCAGGTAGGTGTCCTCCGGCGGCACGCCCAGACCGATGGCGAAGCGGCAGGCGACGGAGGCGGCAGACATTGGATCGCCAGCGTAGCCGCCGGTGCAGACGATCCGCGCTGCCCAGCCATCGTTGTACAGGTCCACGCCGTGGTAGGTGCGGCTGGTGAGATCGGACCCAGGCCTACCCTGTGGTGTGACCTGAGCGCCAAGGACGATGATGGCGTCGGCCTGCTGCGGTTCATCCTGCCGCCCGTAGTGGTCAATCTGCCAGCAGAGCAGCCCGAAGCCGAGCAGTGCGATGAAGATCAACAGCCCCAGGCCGCGGGCCAGCATGCGGAGCAAGCGTTTCATAGTCGGATTATAGCATCGGGCGGGCGAATCGCCAAGCGGCCACGCAGCAGGGGGAACCTGCGAGGAGGCGAGGTTATCGTTTAAGTCTGCTCAGTCGCTTGTAGACCTCGTCATCGCCGCGCTTGCCCTCCAGCTCTACTGAGACGAGGTT
>CBDURC010000286.1:0-3737 GCA_965369635.1 uncultured Anaerolineales bacterium
GGGCGCCGCCGACATATCCCGCGGTCGGCTAGGGATAGTCTACCAAGATCAGGGGCAGGTATATCTGATACGCTTCGCCGGGCGGCCGGGTTGGCGTCGGCGTGACCTGCGGGTGCCGCGTGGGCGTCGGTGTAGGCGTAGTGCGTCCGGTGGGCGTGATCGTAGGGGTTGCCGTAGTGCGTGCGGTGGGTGTGACCGTAGGGGTTGCCGTAGTGCGTGCGGTGGGCGTGACCGTGGGAGTTGCCGTAGGAGTTGATGTGGGTCTCTGGCCGATGGTCACCTCCACGCAGTCCATCTCATCCAGCTCGGGGATGTCGTCCACCAGCCAGATCGCGTGAACGCAGTTCGGCGTCCACGCGCAGATGGCCTTTGCCCGCAGGAAGATATCGAGCACGGCAGACTCGCCGGGACCCAGTGGACCCACGTTGGCCCAGAAGGCGAGGCCTGAGGCTGCATCAACGCCGTCCGGGGCGGGTATCGCGCCCACGTACTCCAGGCAGTCGCTGTCCCAGTTGTCGTGGGCCTCCACGACGGCCAGTGTGGCGTTGCCTGGGTTCTGCACCACGACCTCATAGCGCAACACGCTGTCAAGGACGGGTTGGGCCAACGGCTCGGCCAGCCGCTTGACCACCCTGAGCTCCGGACGCGCCGGTTCGACGTTGACCTCAAGACAGGTGTCGTCGTGCACCGGCTGCCCCTGCAGGCCTTCTCCGTCGGCGATGACGCAGTTCCCGAACGGCGCGGACGAGCAGAGGTCCTCGACTCTGAAGACCACCTCCCACGACCGGGTCTCGCCCACGGCCAGAGCCCCTATCTGCCAGCGCAGCAGGCCGGGCGTGAAAGCCGTGGCCATGCCCGGCGCGCTCACGAACGCCAAACACTGCAGATTGTACTCATCCAGAACTACAACGTTGGACAGCGGTACGGGGCCGACGTTGCTGACGCTGAGCTTGAAGGTCACGTTGTCCCCCACGGCGACCGGCGCGTTGGGGTTCTGCGCCACGCGCTCCTTCTGCACTCGAATGGACGGTGGTTCGGTGATGATGTCCACAGTGGCGCAGTCGCTGGGGGTGAAGTTGCTGGAGCCGACGGTGTAGTTCGACTCGGCACAGTTGGTAGCTCCGAGGCCTGGCGCCTTGGCTCTGAGCCGCAGGGTCACGGTGTGCTTCCCGCCTGGCGCCAGGGAGCCCAGGTTGTTCCAGTCCAACCGGCCGTGGACCAGGTCAGTGGCATCGGGCGCGGGTGTAGCGCTCAGGAAGTCGAAGTGAGCGACCTGATAGCCATCGTGGAGCGGGACGACGGAGATGGATGCCGAGCCGGTGTTCTCCACCTCGATCTCCCAGACGACCGTGTCGCCCACCACAGCGGGGCTGGGCGAGGTTCTGGTCTTGCGCACCACCAGTTGCGGCCTGCCGCCGAGGATGGGCACCTTGTCGCAGCCAGCAGCATGAACGGTCTGCCCGCCCGGCTGCAAGTACGATGCATCGGCGCAGTTGAAGGCCATGGGGCAGACCGCATCGGCGTGAAATTGCACATCGATGGTGCGGCTAGCGCCCGCGGACAACGGACCGACGTTGTTCCAGCTAACAGTGCCCGCGCCGACGTGATCGGGCGGCAGGCTGGCGCTTTGGAACGTGAGGCACTGCTGGTCGAACTGATCGGACAGGGCCAGCGTTGCCATGTCCGCGCCGCTGGCGTTGGTGATGGCCACCCGGAATGTGACTGTGTCGCTGACCACGGCGCTGGGCCGCGGGTCCATCAGCGTCTTGCTGAGGAACAGGTCTTTGGCAATCGGACCGTCCACGATGTAGATGTAGTCCGAAACCGTCTGCGTGGTCGTGCTGCCGTCAAGCCAGGTGGCGGTCCACTCGGCAGTGTTCACCGCAGGCGAAGCGGTGTCTTGGGGTTTGAACCACGCCCCAAGCCACCACCAGCCGCCCGTCTGGGTCGAAATGGCCCAGCCGTACTGCACAGGGAAGAGCGGCATGGGGCCAACCGAAGGGGGGACAATGCGGTCATCCAGCATTACCAGGCTAGCTGTGTCCGTGCCGGTGTTCGTCCACCGCGTGTCGAAATAGACCGAGTCTCCGAGTTGGGCGACGTGGTTGCTGGGCACGATGAACTTCTTGTACACGCTGGCGTGCTTGCCCTCGATGCCCTGAACACGCACCGTGGCGCAGGACTTGGGCCCGATTGTATCGATCGTGCCCTGCGGAGTATAGGTGATATAGGTAGCGCAGTTCTTGGCCACTATGCCAGCGACCTTGGTCCGCAGCCGAAGTTGGAGGTTCACAGTGCCGCCGGCAGGGATGACCACGCCCGTCCAGGCCAGAGCATCATTCGTGCTGCTCGAGCAATGCGATTTTGGCGTGAGGCTGGCGGAGACATACTCGAATTCGCCATTCAGGAAGCCATCTTCCAGACGAACGGTCACCGCCGACATGCCCGGATTAGTAACCCGAATATCGAATCTGACCACATCTCCCACCGCGGCGACCCCACTAACGGGGTCCACGAGCGACTTGGCGAAAGTGAGGGGCCGCTCTGGGCAGGGTCCAGCGTGCACCGTCACGCTGGCGGAGTTGTTGCTCAGGTCGGGATCGTACGTATCGCTCGATACCTCCACCCGGTTCACCAGCGGGCCGCAGGCGTCCTCATTCACGGTCGCCTGCACCATGTACATCCAGCCTTGACCACTCTCGATGCGGTGTGCGGGAGGATAACCAACGGTACACCTCAAGACATCGTTGGGTGGACCGGTCTCCACCAGCGTGCAGTAACCCGGGGGGCTGGAATCATAGGACAGATGAGAGGGTAGGGTGTCCGTGAACACGACATTGACTGCCGCGTCAGGGCCACCATTCCACACCACCACACCGTACAGGACTTTCCCTCCCGGCACCACCGGACCGGCCGATGGCAAGGCGACGAACTTGGAGATCTGCACATCTGCGGACTCCTGCCTGCCGCAATGGATACGCATGGGGACGACGATGGGGTCCTGGCAGGGATCGCTGTGCGTGATGCTCAGTGAACCGGATAGGTCCCCTGGCTCCTGGCAGGAGAAGGTGATATCGACGGTATGTGACCCTCCCGAGGGAATGGCGCCGGAATCCGGGCTAGTCGAAACCCAGGGCAGATCGCCCGGATTTGAGACGGTGCCCTCCATGATCTCGTAGTCCAGTGGACGGTGTCCTGGGTTTCGAATGACAAGGGACGAGGTGGCGTCCTCTCTGACAGGCACCGAGACCGAGATGAATTGAGTGGGCGTGATCTCGATCATCGGACGCCAAAGGTAAAAGTCATGAGTGGTTGTGATGCCTTCCACGAATTGCAGCACGGCCGTGTCCGTCGAGTAGCCAACCGCGTAGGCGGTCACCGTGAACGTACCGGGGGTTGGCAATCCGATCGTCTGGCAGGGGTCCGGCGGATTGTCCCAGGAGACCATAAGGGGTGGCGGCCCCTCGGTAGAGGTGATTGTCAGGTGGCTGACCACGCAGGGCGACACTCTGCCAGGAAGCTCGGCGTCCATGACACAGACCTCAAACATAACATAGTCCCCTGTGCGGGTCGGCGTGGGTGTGGGGCTCGGCCCGCGTGTGGGCGTGTTTGTCGGGATGCGCGTCGGTGTGTGCGTCGGGCCGCGGGTCGGCGTGTGCGTCGGGCCGCGGGTCGGCGTGTGCGTCGCTCTGCGCGTAGGCGTGTTCGTCGCTCTGCGCGTAGGCGTGTGCGTCGCG
>CBDURC010000287.1:0-3733 GCA_965369635.1 uncultured Anaerolineales bacterium
CCGGCTCCGCTATCGGGCAGGGCCTGCAGCGCCGGGCGTAGTGGCGGCCCACCTCCTCCGGGTCGCCGACGCGCACGGTCTCCCCTTCGCACATCAGCGCCGCAACGTCGGCCACCGGCACAATCTCATCGCGGTGGTAGAGTACCTCTTGGCGATCGCTCACCAGCCCTGCCTGGCGCAACACGGCAAGCTGTTGGGAGATGTACGCCTGCCGCAAGCCCAGCAGTGTCTCCAGGTGGCAAACGCAAGCTTCCTCCTGCTCCAGCGCCTCCAAAATACGCAGCCGGGCCGGGTGGGCCAGCGCTTTGAAGATCTGTACCATGTTCGCGTTCTCTGTCATCAGATGGAACTCCAATGATATGCAGAATTCTGAATATAACTATACCATGGAAGGAGATGCAAGTCAAAACCGGAGGGGCATCTTGTGCGGAGGGTTCAACCTTGCGAAAGCTCAAGTCCTGCAGCTTTCGGGAAGTTCCTCATCTGTTGCTGCACAAGCACGTTCTCAGATTTGACAAGGTGATGGCTTTTCCGTATACTGTACTATAGTATTGTATGTAGAGCAACTGGCGTAAAGATGTAGATGGTATGGAGGGACAGCGTGGCTCAAATCGCATCCTCGGAAGTGAGAACGGACTTGCAGCATCGCTTGCGACGCATCGAGGGGCAGGCGCGGGGCGTGCAGCGGATGATTGATGAGGGCCGGGAGTGTAAGGCTATTCTTCAGCAATTGGCGGCCATACGGTCTGCCGCCAATCAGGCCAGTTTGGTTCTGGTGCGATCCTACGCCACGCAGTGTCTGACCCAGCCGGGCGAGCAGTCGCTGACCGAACTGGTAGACGATCTGGTAAGTGTGCTGGCGAAGATCGTCTGACACGCCATCGTTGCCGGTGTCGGTAGGAAAGGGTAAGGGTTGCGAGGATGGAGAACCTGGGCACGGTTGTGATCTTCGTTGTCGGTTTCTTGCTCTGGCTGTTGCTTGCCCGCAAGGGGGGCGGCGGTTGAGGGATAGATCGCGAGTGCTGATCCCGTGTGGATCAGAGAATTCTCGACATTATACATGGGGGAATCATCATGGCTGCCAAGTCCAAGGTCAGTGTGAAGTGGACAGGGAAAAAGCAGTTCTTGGGTACCGACAGCACCAACCATTCGGTAGTCCTGTCGGCGCAGGACGCGGAGAACGGCACGGGCGTGAAGCCCTCCGACATGCTCTTGTTGGCCCTGGGCGGCTGCTCGGGGGTGGATGTCATCAGTATTCTCACCAAGCAGCGGAAGCAGGTGACCGGTTTCGAGATGCGCATCACTGGCGAGCAGGATGATGCAAGCTGGCCTCGGCCCTTCCGAAAGATCCACGTCGAGTACACTCTGAAGGGCGAAGGGCTGACGGAGAAGGGTGTGGCCCGGGCCATGGAGCTTTCCCACGAGAAGTACTGTTCGGTGGGCAGTACCATTGCCGGCGTGGCCGAGGTCACGTATAGCTATCAACTTATCCACGAGGGGTGAAGCCTGGCCTGTCTGGCGGGTGCCCAGTGGCTCCATAACCGCAGCGGGTACGCTGGCGGATCGAAAACAACCATGAACAGGAGTGCAGATATGAACGAGACACGTATTAGCCAGCCCATCCATGTCAGCGATGGGAACTTTGAGAAGGCGGTGCTTGAGTCGCCGTTGCCAGTGATAGTGGATTTCTGGGCTCCCTGGTGCGGCCCCTGCGTCATGGCGGCTCCAGTGCTCGACAAGCTGGCCGAAGAATACGCTGGTCAGTTGATCGTGGCCAAGGTGAACGTCGACAATGATCAGCAGTACGCTGGTCGCTACGGCGTGCAAGGTATTCCCACCCTCATCTTCATCAAGGACGGGGAGGTCGTGGATAGCGTTGTGGGCTTCAGGCCTGCGGACTTCCTCAAAGAGAAGGTGGACGAGCTGTTGGCAGCGGACAACGCGCAATAGCCCAGGTCCAAGGTGGTGGCCGACGCCGCTTCCGAAGAGACAGCCATGTTAAGCCAACTACTCCGTCTGTTGCGGAAAAATCTGTTGCTCATCCTCATTGTTGCTATCATAGGGGGGGCGTATCTGTTCCTGCGCACCCCCGAGAGCGACGTGGCCTCGCTTGCCGCGCTGGATGAGCAACTGGTTGCCGGGCGGCCGACGCTGCTGGAGTTCTTCTCCAATGGTTGAAGCGGTTGCCTGGCGGCTAAGCCTGTCGTGGACAGGTTGGAACGAGACTTGGCAGAGCGGGCGCAGGTGCTGCGGTTGAGCATCTTCAGTGAGGCCGGGCGGGCGGCAGCCGCTCGCTATGGCGTCCGGGCGGTGCCCACCTTTGTGGTCTTCGATGGACAGGGAAAGCCAGTGGCACAAAGCACCGGATTGCCCGATGGGAAGAAGTTGCGGTCCTTGCTAGAGTCGCTGGCTGAGGGGACGAGTGGATGAGAGGGACGGACACCATCGTTTTAGCGCCTATTGGTCGCGTGGAGAGCGATTTCTCCGAGTCCTCTTCAGTGGAGCAGATGCGACAGCGCCGTTCGCGACTGGTGGTGCGGCCTGAATTCGCTGCCGGGCTGGAAGGACTGGCGGCAGGTGATCGGATCGTCGTCCTGTTCTACTTCCACCAGTCGGAAGGATATGCCCTCCGGCAGCATCCCCGAGGGGACATCAGCCGGCCGAAGCAGGGTGTTTTCACTCTCCGCAGCCCGCGTCGCCCCAACCGGATTGGCGTGACCGTGGCGTACATAGAGGCCATAGAGGGGAATGTGCTACACGTCACCGGACTGGACGCCTTGGACGGCACGCCGCTGCTGGACATCAAGCCGTACGTGTCCTTTTTCGACGCGTCGGGGGAAGGTGAGGGGACCTGAAGAGCACTTTTCGTCTTCGGCCTACCCAGTTCGGTGGTCACCTTGTGGGAAGGAGTGTAATTCCAATGCCTATCTACGAGTTTCGTTGTGAGGATTGCGGTCACGTCTTCGAGGAGCTTATGCGCTTCGGCGATGATCCGGAGTTGAAATGCCCCGAATGCGGCGGCACGGATACCCGCAAGGCAGTCTCCCTTTTCGGCTTCAGTGGTGTCAACACCGGCTTGTCAAGCTCGGCGAGTTCAGGGGCTGCCTGCGCGCCCTCGGGTTGACGGCCCCGCTGGTAGGAAGCCGTGTGCTTCCGCCCTGTCGAGGAATCCACACATCCCGCCGCCGGTGCTCCCCCGTCCCCAGTTGCATAATCTAGTCTCCCACAGGAAGCGAGGAGCGAATAGCAAGACCCCTGGATGGCATGTTGCCATCCAGGGGTCTTCTCTGTTCTCGTTGGCGCTCAGGTGTTCCTGGGCCCGATACGGTTTAGACAAGCCGTTCGGAGGCAGTTGCACTGCCGAAGTCGGGAGTTCAACTCCCTCCTAACCAAACCGTTCTGTTCCTCTAAGCCTCTTCCTCGACAGGGAGCTCATCTGCGGGCCAAGTGGCTTGCACCTCTTCCTCGGCCTCGGCAGGCAAGGTATCCGCTGGCGAGGTAGCTTCTAGCTCTTCCTCTTCCTCGGCCTCGGCAGGCAAGGTATCCGCTGGCGAGGTGGCTTCCTCCTCCTCTTCCTCGGCCTCGGCAGGCACCGCATCTGCTGGCGAGGTAGCTTCTAGCTCTTCCTCTTCCTCGGCCTCGGCAGGCACCGCATCTGCTGGCGAGGTAGCTTCTAGATCTTCCTCTTCCTCGGCCTCGGCAGGCACCGCATCTGCTGGCGAGGTAGCTTCTA
>CBDURC010000288.1:0-3712 GCA_965369635.1 uncultured Anaerolineales bacterium
AAACGAGATGCTCTCGCCAGAGCCGCCCTCGAGGACGAGGGCTGAGAGCCCAAAAGCATCCAATTCTGTGGCAGCCTGAGTAGTACCCTGTCTGCATGAAAGGCGAGAGAGGGGAGACGCTGCGACACTCAATATTGTAGCACACCTGACGTTTCGCAGCCAATGCTGCCCTATCCGGGAGGCCAGCGCTCTCCTTCCGGGTCCGCAGACTGCGATAGGGCCATGGGAGGCGTAGCCCTACCGGATGGCAGGGCTACGCCTGGGTGGTTGCGCTAGTAGGAAAGGATCTCGAGGGGCTTGGACCATACTTCGATGTCCAGCTCATCGATCTTGTAGGTTCCCTTGCCCCACAGGATGACCCGGCCGTTGCCGACGGCGTGGAGACCGATCTTCTCGCCGGCGAGAATCACCGACACATTCCGGCCCTGGATGCGGGCCAGCCCGTGGAACCCGACGTACTCGGTCCAGCCGTCTGGGAAGACCTTCTTGCGGCCCTCGCCCTCGATGGTGATCTGTTCCTCACCCTTGACCCAGAGCACGCCGTTGCCCTTCAGGCGCATCCAACCGCTGCCGTGCAGCGCAGCGAGGCCGTCTCCCCGAGCTCTGAGCGTGCCCGCTCCGGTCGCTTGGTCGGCACTGGCTGCAGACACCAACCCCAGGCTGGCTACCAGGAGCACCGCCAGCAGAACGAACGCTCTCTTTTTCATCTGAACTACCTCCCTTCTGGTCTGTGTTGTGCTGTCTTTTGGTTCCGGAACCTGGTTCTGCTCACATCATCACATGGGATTGTAATGTCAGCATCATCTGAGTGTAAAGGATCTGTAAGAAAATCCCCTGGGGTTGCGGTGCGCTTCTCCCGTCATTTTCGCCTTCGGCCCGTGTATGGTACAATTGGCGAAAGCCCGCGCGTGCCCATAGGGCACGCGCGTTGGAGAAAGGGAGACGATTCATGGACGACATTTCTCGACGAGAGTTCATCCAGCGCTTGCTGGCCTGGGGGCTCGGCACGGCCGGGGCAGGGACGCTGCTGTCAAGTGTCTCCTGTGGCCCCGAGCCGGTGCCTTCACCGACCGTCAGCCCCACTGAGCCACCTACGGCAAGTGCTCTTCGGGCCACTCTCACGCCTGTGCCAACGCTTAGGCCCACGCGGCCGCCCGCGACCGACATGCCTGAGCCCACGGTGATGCCAGCGACCGACACGCCTGAACCTACGGTGACGCCAGCGTCAGGCCATGCATACCTGGCAGTGGCTCGCGGCGAGAGCCCTGAGGCCATCGTGCAGGCAGTTCTCAGGGCGCTGGGCGGCATTGAGCGGTTTGTGCAGTCAGGCGACGACGTGATCATCAAGCCCAACATCTGCGTCGCCTACCACACCTACGAGTACGCAGCCACAACCAATCCCGAGGTGGTTGCCGCACTGGTGAGCCTCTGTCTGGGCGCGGGGGCCAAGCGAGTGCGGGTGATGGATCAGCCCTTCGGCGGCACGCCTGATCAGGCGTACGCTCGCAGCGGCATCGGCGAAGCAGTGAAGGCGGCCGGCGGGCAGATGGAAGTGATGGCCAGGATGAAGTATCAGGACACGGCCATCCCCGAGGGCCGTGACATCACCCTCTGGCCGTTCTATCAAGACGTGCTGAAGGCGGACGTGCTCATTGATGTGCCCGTTGCCAAGGATCACGGTCTGGCCCGGCTGACGCTGGGCATGAAGAACCTCATGGGCGTCATCCTGAACCGCAGCGGGATGCACATCAACCTGGGCCAACGCATTGCCGATCTCACCAGCCTGGTGCGTCCCACCCTGACTGTGGTGGATGGTGTGCGCATCCTGATGGATCACGGCCCCACCGGCGGCAGCCTGGATGATGTGAAGCTGATGAACACCATCATCGCCAGCCCCGACATCGTCGCCGCCGATGCCTATGCCGCCACTCTGTTCGGCCTGACCGGCGCCGACATCCCTGCCATCGTCGCCGGTGCGGAGATGGGTCTGGGGACGATGGATTTGGCTAGCGTGAAGATCGAAGAGTTCAGCGTGTAGGTAGATGGATGGCGGGGACACCACGAGGTGCAAGACGTGATGCATGATCCGTGATGGTCACGTCTCATGTTTCATGCATCAGGCCTTGCTCTGGAGAAGGCACAGGACGAAGCCGATTATGAAAGCTGCGACGTGGCGGCGCGTACGCCAAACCGTGCAGGCTGTGGCGCTGCTGCTGTTCCTCTATTTGCTGTTGGGGACGCGGCAGGGTGGCGCGACCTTCCTGCCGCTTGACCTTTTCTTCCGCCTCGACCCGCTGGCGGGGCTGACGGCGATGCTCGCGGGCCGACGCTGGATTGCTTCGCTGGCCCTGGGGGGCGTGACCCTGCTTCTAACGCTGGTGCTGGGCCGCGTCTGGTGCGGCTGGCTCTGCCCGCTGGGCACGCTGCTCGATTGGACGTGGCTGCGGCGGCCCCGCGCCGATGAGCCAGACCTGCGCGTTGGATGGCGAGGGGTCAAGCACTTCCTGCTCTTCACCATCCTCTTCGCCGCCCTGCTGGGCAGCCTGACGCTGCTCGTCCTCGATCCCATCACGCTGTTGTTCCGCACGGTCACCGCCGCCGCGCTGCCGCCATTGAACTCGCTGATCACGGCAGCGGAGACGGCGCTCTACCGTTTCGGGCCGCTGCAAGCACCGCTGGAAGCCTTCGACCGCTTGGTACGGGGCCGGCTGCTGGTGGTGGAACAGCCCTTCTTCCAGCAGAACCTCCTGTTGGCACTGGTCTTTGCCGGTGTGCTGGCGCTTAATGCCATACGTCCTCGCTTCTGGTGCCGCTATCTCTGTCCGCTGGGCGCGCTGCTGGGGCTGTTCTCCAAGGCGGCCTGGCTGCGCCACGTGGTAGACGAGGCGGCCTGCACGGCCTGCGCCCGCTGCGTCCGCGCCTGTCCCACCGGCACCATCGAGCCCGGGCGGAACTTCGCCGCCGATCCGGCCGAGTGCACGCTGTGCCTCGATTGCCTGGAGAGCTGCCCCACGAACGCCATCAGCTTCCGTGGGCAGTGGGGGTGGGCCGAGTGGCGGCGCTACGATCCCTCGCGGCGCCAGGTGCTGGCCTCGCTGGGCGCGGCAGTGGCTGGCGTTGGCCTGCTGCGCTCTGCGCCTGCTGCTCGCCGAGAGCATCCGCATCTCATCCGGCCGCCGGGGGCGCGGGAGAACGACCTGCTGAGCAAGTGCATCCGCTGTGGCGAGTGTCTCAAGATCTGCCCCACGGCGGGGCTGCAGCCGAGCCTGCTGACGTCGGGCTGGGAAGGGCTCTGGACGCCAGTGTTGGTGTCCCGCCTGGGCTACTGCGATTACTCCTGCCACTCCTGCGGGCAGGTCTGTCCGACGGGTGCCATTCCCATGCTGACGCTCGAAGAGAAGCGGGAAACGGTCATCGGCGTGGCCTACATAGACGAGAGCCGCTGCATTCCCTGGGCCGATGGGTGCGATTGCATCGTCTGCGAGGAGATGTGCCCCGTGCCCGAAAAGGCCATCCGCTTGGAGGAGCAGGCGGGGGTGAACTGCCGCGGCGAGACGGTGACCGTGCGGCGACCGCGGGTGCTTCGGGATCTGTGCATCGGCTGTGGCATCTGTGAGTACCAATGCCCTCTCAACGGCGAGGCGGCCATCCGCGTCCACGTGCCCAACGCCTTCAACGCGATAGCTATTAGTCGCTCTCTTCCGCTGATTCA
>CBDURC010000289.1:0-3706 GCA_965369635.1 uncultured Anaerolineales bacterium
CCGCTCATCATCGGCGTTGCTGGCTACGGCAACGTATCCGGCGGAGTGCAACAGATACTGGACATGCTGCCGATCACAGAGATAGACCCTGCCGATGTGGTGGCTGTGGCTCAGGATGCCGACGCCTCACGCCGTCAAGTCTACAAAGTGGTCTTCAAGGAAGAACACCTGGTAGAGCCGATCTCGCCCGATGCTCAGTTCGAGCTTCAAGACTACTACGACCACCCAGAGAAGTACCGCGGCGTTTTCGCGCGCTACCTCCCCTACCTTTCCGTCTTGGTCAACGCCATCTACTGGGCTCCCCAGTACCCCCGCCTGGTGACGAAAGCCGATCTGCAGGAACTGTTCGCGCGCCAGGAAACCCCCAGGCTGCGGGTCATCGGCGACATTAGTTGTGACATCGAAGGTGCCGTCGAGGCCACGATCAGATCCACAGACCCAGGCAGCCCGATCTATGTCTACCATCCCGACACCGGCGACACCACAGACGGCTACAAGGGGCAAGGGCCGGTCATCATGGCCGTGGACATCCTGCCCAGCGAGTTGCCGCGGGAATCATCCAGCGACTTCAGCCAGGTTCTGCGGGAGTTCATCCCCGTCATTGCCCAGGCTGACTTCTCGGCAGATTTCGACGCCCTGGAGCTGCCATCCCCCATCAAGCGGGCCGTCATTGCCCACAAGGGGGAGCTGACGCCTGACTATCGGTACATTGGTACCTTGGTAAACTGGTAAATTGGTAGATTGGTAGATTGGTAGATTGGTAGATTGGTAGCTGGCTCGGAGTGCAACTCCTCGCCATCAGTATTGACCTCTCATCACCAAGGAGATACCCAAACATGCCCAAAGTACTCGTCCTCGGCGCGGGGCTGGTGGCTCGCCCACTGGTCCGCCATCTGCTGGATCATCCTGGCTTTCACGTAACCGTCGCTAGCCGCACGGTCAGCAAGGCAGAACGGATGATCAACGGCCATCCTCAAGGACAGGCGAAGACCTTCAGCATCACAGATGCCGATCTGCTCCATCACCTGGTGGCGGAGCATGATCTGGCCGTGAGCCTGCTCCCCTACATCCACCACGTTCAGGTAGCCAGAGCCTGCATCACCCACCGCAAGCACATGGTCACCACATCCTACGTCAGCGATGCTATGCGGGCTCTGGATGGAACGGCCAAGGACGCAGGCATCGTCATCCTCAACGAGATTGGCCTCGACCCTGGCATTGACCACATGTCGGCCATGAAGGTTATCCACCAGGTGCAGGAAGACGGAGGGGAGATCGTCAGCTTCAGCTCGTGGTGCGGCGGGCTGCCCGCGCCAGAGGCGAACACGAATCCCTTTGGCTACAAGTTCTCCTGGAGTCCGCGGGGCGTGATTCTGGCCGGGCGAAACTCGGCCCGCTTCCTGCGGGATGGCGAGGAGGTCGCCATTCCTGGCCAAGAGCTGTTCGACAACTACTGGATCGTGCCTATCGAGGGGCTGGGCGATTTCGAGGGTTATCCCAACCGCAACTCGCTGCCCTACATCGAGACCTACGGCATCCCGACGACCAAAGAGATGTTCCGTGGCACTCTGCGCAACATCGGCTGGTGCCCAACTTTGAACAAACTGGGCGAGTTAGGCCTCTTCTCCAAGGAGAAGCGGGACGACCGCGACCCCCTGACGTTCAAAGAGCTGACCGCCGGGCTCATCGGCAGCGCTGGAGAAGACCTCAAAGCTGACCTGGCGGCTTTCCTGGGAATCGAGACGGATTCGCTGGTGATGTCCAACCTGGAGTGGCTTGGCCTTCTGAGCGACGATCTGCTGCCGGCCGGTCAGCGCACGCTGCTGGACGTGCTGGCAGCCCGCATGCTGGAGAAGATGGCCTATGACCCGGGTGAGCGGGATATGATCATCCTACAACACCAGTTCCTGGCCCAGTATCGCGACCACCAGGAGAAGATCACCTCCACGCTGATTGACTTTGGCATGCCGCATGGCGATTCGGCTATGTCCCGCACCGTCAGTCTGCCAGCGGCCATCGGCGTGAAACTGATCCTGGAGGGCCAGATCGGTGCCCGTGGCGTGCAAACCCCCGTCATCCCGGAGATCTACGAGCCCGTGCTGGCTGAGTTGGAGGAACTGGGGATACGCTGCGTGGAGAAGAGCGAGAGGCTGTGACAGCGAGACATCGAGACAAGGAGCTGGTTTCGCCCTCTCCCTATCTCCCCGTCAGCCCTTCTCCCAGTCTGTCTAACCTAACCGGTCGGACGCATCTTCAACGTCAACATCTCGCAGATGTTCGTTGCGGTTGAGATAGACCAGCAGCCAGCGGTCTAAGCGCCAGGCCAGCTTGTGCACGGCGCCATTGTCCGTGGAGATCAAAACGTTGTGGCCGCCCGTCAGGCTGCGGATGAGGGTGGCCCAGGCGCCGCCGTGGCCGACAATAGCCACGGTCTGGCCGGGATGCACCTCGATGATCGGCTCCAGTGCCTGCCGCAGCCTCTGGATCAGGGCGTGATAGAAGGGCGTCTCTTCCGGTGAGAGAACCCATCCAGGCTCCGGCTGGAGAGCATGTGGGTTGGAGTAGCGGGGCAGCTCGTGCCAGTAGGGCTGGTGAGCCTCTTCGAACCCCGACTTCACGATCACCGACAGCCCCATCTGTTGGCCGATGACCTCGGCCGTCTGGCGGGCGCGCAGCATGGAGCTGGAGTAGAGCACGTCAACGGCTTCGTTCTCAACTAGCCACTCGGCGACGCGTCGCGCTTGTGCCCAGCCCAGCGCTGTCAGGCCGCTGTCCATGCCGGCCTCTTCGCCATCGCGGTTGAAGAAGGACTGACCGTGACGGATGAGAAGCAGTTGGATGGTGAGTTCGTTGTCGCTCACGGGTACAAATGGGTGGAACATCCGCTACCTCCCCCGCGTATTCACCAGCACAACACCACAGAGCGACAATCCGCCACCAGCCAGAGAAAGGACAGCGGGCACTTCCCCAAGCCAGACCCAGGCGATCAGGGTGGCCAGCACAGGAGAGAGGTAGAGAAAACTGGCGGCAATGGAGGCCGGCGACCGCGAGAGAGCATAGGACCAGGCTACATAGGCCAGGGCGGCGGGGAAGACGCCCAGGTAGACAATAGCCAGAGTTGCCCCCAGCGGGGCCGAGCGCACCGCTGGCGCCAGGCCGGGCAGGTAGATCAGCATGAAGAGCGTTCCGGCCCAAATGGTGTAGGCAGCGAACTGGAGGGCGCTGTACTTCTTGAGGTAGGGCTTCTGAAAGACAAAATAGAGGCTTATGCCCAAGGCGGCCAGCAGGATCAGGAAAGCCCCCGGATCGAAGCGCACTCCCTCCCCCTCCCCCAGGGCGATCAGTGCAACTCCCGAGAAACTGATAGCAATGCCCAGCCAGCCCCAGACCTTGAGCCGCTCACCGAGGAAGAGCGTGGCCAAGAGGGCGGTGAAGAGCGGCCCTGAACCGATCAGGAGGCTTGCCGCGCCTGCAGTCACAGTCACTTCCCCATGACTCAGCGCTACATGGTAGACAGTGACGCCCAGAAAGCCCAGCAGCAGAATGGCCGGCAGGTCGCGCACCTGCGGCAACGGCATGCGGATCACCACTGCATACACTGCCAGCACCGCCGAGGCTACAAGGAAACGAAAGAGGGCCAGGTGCCCGGGGGCGTAGGCTGACAGGCCAACTCGAATGCCAGCGAACCCCGAAGCCCATAAGAACA
>CBDURC010000290.1:0-3691 GCA_965369635.1 uncultured Anaerolineales bacterium
GGGCAAGCCTTCCTGGACCGGCGGCTCTACTTGCCCCTGGAATGGTGCGACGATGTGCAACGCCGCAGCGAGGCGAAGATACCCAAGCTGAACTGACCGTCCCAGAGGTGCGGCGTTTGCTGGAGGTGGCCCTGCCCTTGCCTCCACACTCGACATAACTGCGTCTGGCCTGGTCACGCTGTCGCCGTGCCGGGCGACAACAAGCGCGTCGCAGTCACTATCGGCGCAGAGGGTTCGAGTGGCTACCTCAGGCCGTCAGCGACAAAGTCGATGAACCGCCATAGGTGCGGTTGTAGTATTAGGATGGGCTTGACGAAATGCCAATTCGGATGGCGTCAGTTGCGCTGGGGCACGAATTGGCGCTGCTATTATACCAGAAGCTGGTATTGTCGCAGAAGATGGGAAGGCATGTCAAAATCGCGCAGACAGCCAGGTTGTCGCGTTATCGCCAGGGGGTGAAGAGAGCGGCGCACAGGGGCTCATACTTGGTCTCGCGCCGGCAGGCCAGGCACTTCCGGCTGTCACCAGCGAAGATGTCCATCCCGTGACCAGGTCCGCCCGATGTAACAGTGCTTCGTGTGCACCATGCCGGCTGGCCTGACGGTGGGCCAGGACATTCAGGCGTGCACATCGGGCGAACTCAGCCCACATCCTCCTCTGCGGCAGCGAAAGGCTGAGCCACGGCGTCAATGAGCGGGATGCCCGCCGCGTTGGCCAGACCCACGATGGCATACCAGATGGCCTCCATGCGGTCAATCTTCCGGCCGCTGAGCAAGGCCATGGCCAGCAGCAGGCTCACCACCAACGGCCCCAACGCCTTTTGCAGCAGCGACAGGCCAGACGCGCTGAACCGCCAGAAGCTCTTAACCTCCACGGTGAGGGGGATGGTCTTCACCGGCAGAACGACGATTCTCTGTCTGGCTGGTGTCTTGATACTCCGGGTGACCCGCGTCCTGCTCACGCCCGCGGCGCTCTCCTCCACCGTCTCCACGATCTCCACGGTCTTCACCGTTTCGGGCACGTCCTCCCGCTGCAGATAAGAGATGACGACGGTGATCAGACACTCCTCCGCTTTGAGCGGTCTTAGCAGGAAGGCGAAACGTGTCTCCTTCTCGCGGACGAGCCGTTGGGCCTGAGCCGCGTCCAGGATCTCGAAGGCATCCTCGCGACACTTCAGTTCCACCCGCACCAGCGGCTCCGCATCCTGCGCTCGAAACTCCAGCCTGTCCCTGACCGCCTCCTTCAACACACGCCGTTCCTTGGCTGTCAGCTCAGGCAGCTTCTGGGCCTCGGGTATGAAAACCACGTTCAACGAGAAGAGCTTGTGCAGGTAGGTGCGACGGTTGTATGTCACGCGGAACTCGCGGCTGATCCACTGTCTGGCGGACGGCCTGACTGATGTGGGTGCTCCCTGGCTACCCCGTGTGGGCGGCGGCAAAGGTGTGGCTTCGGCCAGCGAATCCGTCGGGCCTACCCTGGTACCGCGCAAGCTGGCTCGCTTGCCGCGCATCAGCCGTCCTGCCCAGATGTACCAGACCAACGAGATGAGAAACAGCGACGCACCGGCGATTATGATCGAGAATGGCATGATACCCTCTCCTCTGTTCTGACTCTGTTCTGCTGGACGGACTTCTTCGGTGACTTCAGGATAACACAGAGGAGCGAAATTGTCAAGCCCCAAAAAAGAAAACGCCCCAGTTGCGCAAAGCAACCGGGGCATTCTCCATTAGCCATGGGCCCCGCCGGATTCGAACCGGCGACCAACCGGTTATGCATCCCACTACGACTTTCGTCGCCCCTTTCGGGTTTGTGGGCTGGACTGTCCCTTCACCTTGGTCGAAGACCGAGGGTGCCTGCCGTCCAGTCTCTACACCTTCCCGCCGTAGCGGGCTTGGCTCGGGATTACCATATCATCTTCGATGAGTTAGGCTTCCCCGAGTTTGACAGGAGATCACCTACCGGTTTCCCGATAAGCAGCCCTTGACAAATCGGCATATCTAACCTAACACGCTGTGTCAAGACTTAGCCTCTTTGTCCTATCAAGCCGGCCGCTCTGCCGCTGAGCTAGGGGCCCAAGGAGCGGGTGACGGGAATCGAACCCGTATCACTAGCTTGGAAGGCTAGAGCTTCACCATTAAGCTACACCCGCGGAGGTCGGGGCGGGCGGATTTGAACCGCCGACTTCAGCGTCCCAAACGCTGCGCGCTAACCGGACTGCGCCACGCCCCGTCACCTGGAGTATACTCATTTTCCGGCAAACGCCAAACGCGCACTCGTCTCATGATGTCGCATTCTGAGCCGTGATACGTGTTACGTGATGTGTGAGAAGCCCGTGCTGCCATCGGCTCACGTTTCACGCATCACCCTCCTACGGCTCCCAACTGATCTGCGCGCTCAGCCAATCGTCGTAGTCGCCAGAGATGTCCACCAGCCGCACGGGCTCAGTTCCATTGTCGCTTGTGTCGAGCACAAAGATAGCCCACACGCCGTCGCGGTCCGAGAGAAAAGCCAGCCGCTGCCCATCGGGCGACCAGGCGGGCAAGCCATCATTGGCCGGATGCGGGGCCAGCACCGACACCTCTCCGCTGGACAGATCGAGCAGGTACAGCTCCCAGTTCCCGTTCCGCTCGTGCGAGGCGAAGGCCAGTTGCCTGCCATCGGGCGACCAGGCAGGCGCGGTATCGCCGGGCACATCGGTCAACGGTGCTGAGCTGTCGTCATCCAGGCTCTTTGTCCACAGGCCGCAGCGGCTGCCCTCAGCATTGCATCCCTGGTAGGCGACCCGGATGCCATCAGGAGACCAAGCGGGGGCGCGGCCGAACGCCAGCACCGTGGCTGTGGTCTGCCCGTTGGCCCAGACGTGGTAGATGCGCCACCGGCGGTCGCCCTCGCGGTTGGAAGCGAAGGCCAATCGCTGGCCATCGGGAGACCAGGCGGGGACACTGTCCTCCAGGTAGTGAGTTGTGCGTTGCCATTCGCCACCGGCCACGGGCATGACGGCCAGGCCCAGCATATCGCTGCGCTGAGAGCGGAAAGCGACGAACATCCCATCGGGGGAGAGCGCTGGCTGGCTGGCCTGCGTCGCCAACAGTGCCAACTCCCCGTCGCCAGCGGGCAGCAGCCACACCTCGTTCTGCCCGGTTTCCTCGTTGAAGCTACCGAAGGCAATGTGCCCCTCGCCGACAACGGGTCGACGGGGCAGCGGCGTGATCCCAGCGACGGCGGTCGTGGTGACAGGGACGGTGGCCGTGGGTGTCGGCCCCGGCGTAGGCGTGGGTGTGGCCGTGCGGCAGAGGAACTCCGCTTCGTCCCGCAGGCGGACAACCTCCGGATCGTCTCGGACCACCAGAGCGCCAGCATATTGCTGGGCAGCAGTGCACCACTGTTCCTTGCGGGCCAGCGCCTCGCCGTACTCCCTGTAGGCGTCGAACAGTCGTTGCTCCACGTCTCGATAGTCGGGGCGGCGAGCGTGCAGTTCGGCAAAAGTGGCGATGGTCTTCTTCCAGTTGCCCCCCCAGGTGCCGACGCCTTGTGCGTAGAGGGCGACCATATCCCGCTGATCTTGCACTTCGGCGTCGCCAGGCCGTAGCTCCAGCGCCTTTTCGAAGCTGCGCACTGCGGCCTCCAGATGGTCGGCCTGCGCCAACTGCAGGGCGTGCCGATAGCGAGATTGGAAGAGCATGTCGGCCAC
>CBDURC010000291.1:0-3667 GCA_965369635.1 uncultured Anaerolineales bacterium
ATGGGGCGAAGGCGACTGTAGGGGCGACCGGCCGGTCGCCCCTACGAACCCTGCATCCTGTGGCTCGTCTCATGGTACCATGCTTGGATGGAGAGGGTCAGATGATCAAGACCGAAGGGCGCTGGTTCAAAGATGAACATGGTCGCACGCTGCTCCTGCGCGGCGTGAATCTGGGCGGCAGCAGCAAGGTGCCCCGCAGGCCTAATGGCGGAACGTGGCTCCGAGAGGGGTTCTTTGACCATCGCAATGTCTCCTTTGTGGGCAGGCCGTTCCCGCTGGACGAGGCTGACGAGCACTTCGCTCGCCTGAAGAAGTGGGGGCTGACCTTCCTGCGCCTCTTGGTCACCTGGGAGGCCATCGAGCATGCTGGTCCGGGCATCTACGACGAGGAGTACCTGGACTATCTGCATGCCGTCGTGAAGAAGGCCGCCGAGCACGGTATCCAGCTCTTCATTGACCCGCATCAGGATGTGTGGAGCCGTTTCTCAGGCGGCGACGGCGCGCCAGGCTGGACCTTCGAAGCAGTGGGCATGGACATCACCAAGTTCAAGGCCACGGGCGCTGCTTTCACTCATCAGGAACATGGCGACCCTCTCCCGCGCATGATCTGGCCCAGCAATGCTGGCCGATTCGCCTGCGCCACCATGTTCACCCTGTTCTTCGGAGGAAATGACTTTGCGCCGGATACCAGGGTGGAGGGCGTCCCCGTGCAAGAATACCTGCAGAGCCACTACATCAATGCCATCAGGCAAGTCGCCCTGCGGCTACGGGATCTGCCCAATGTTGTGGGATATGACACGCTCAATGAGCCCCTCCAAGGCTACATTGGCTCCCCAGATCTGGACGCTATCGTGGCCGAGATGGTTGCTCAGGGCGAGACGCCGACCATCTTTCAGGGGATGTTGCTGGCCGCTGGCTTCCCGCAGGAGGTGACGATCAAGCTGCCCTTTGCCATTCCCTCGTTGAGATCCAAAACCGCGCTGGTGAATCCCCAAGGAACGTCCCTTTGGCTGGATGGTTACGAGCCCATCTGGCGCCAAAACGGCGTTTGGGAAAAGAATTCAGCAGGACGTCCGCGTCTGCTCCGGCCTCACCATTTCAGCGAAGTCAACGGGCGTGCCCCGCTTGGGGCGGGGCGTGTGGTGGAGTTTGACCGCGACTACTTCGTGCCCTTTGTCGAACGCTACATACGGGAGATCCGTTCGGTCCACCCTGATGCCCTGATCTTCGTAGATCCGCAGCCCACCGAATTCGCGGGTCCAGATCATGGGCATTATGCACCCTCAGAGAATCGAGGCATCGTCCACGCGCCGCACTGGTACGATGGCATCACCTTGGGCATTCAGCGGTATGTTCCTTGGCTGGGCGTTGATACACACGGCGGAGGGAAGAAGTTTGTCTTCGGACGGAGACGGAGACGGGAGAGCTTCGTGAGGCAGATCAAACGCTTCGTGGATGGCTCCCAGGAGATGTTTGTCGGCGTGCCCCGCTTGCCCCGCTTGGGGCGGGGCTTGGGGCGGGGCGTGCCCACGCTGATCGGGGAGACCGGCATTGCCTTCAACATGCACAGCAAGGAGGCTTACCGCACGGGCGATTTCTCCAGGCATGTTGAGGCCATGGACGACACAATGCAGGCTCTGGAAGCGAACCTGGTGGGCTTCACCATTTGGAACTACACGGCCGACAACACCAACGAGCGCGGTGATCTATGGAACGACGAAGACCTGTCCATCTTCAGTCGCGACCAGATGACTGGCTCAGGCAGCATCCATGATGGCGGTCGGGCGCTGGAGGCGGTGGTGCGTCCCTACGCCAGTAAGGTTCCCGGCGAACCCCTGCGCATGTCGTTCGACGTCAAGACAAGGACCTTCGAGTTCGAATTCCGCCTCGATCCCAGCATTGACGCCCCCGCCGAGTTCTTCGTGCCTGATGTCCAGTACCCTCATGGGTATGAGGTCATTGCTGCGCACGGTGAATGTGAAAGCAAGCCCCGCCCCAAGCGGGGCAAGCCGGAAGCGCAAGTGTTGGTCTACTGGCCGCAGAGGGATCAGTCACTGCACGCGATCAAGATCAGGCCGCGCGAAAATCCCTGGATGAGTTGTTGTGAGGCAGTTGCACTGCCGAAACGTAGATAAGCTGTCGGGAGTGCAACTCCCTCCTAAGATGCTTCCCCAGCGCCTGGGCATTCCCACCACGCATGGCCCTACAGGGCCACCCTTTCTGGCCAGGGTTCCTGCTTTGAAGTTCCCCAGAGCCTGCTGATGTAGTCTATTGATAGTAGGTCCTGCAATACGTGCAGCCAGTATGTTCCGTTGTCAGAAAGAGCTATCTCATCCCCATCATCGTTCAGACATCCGATGAGAGACAACAGCCTTGCGTACTTTCCGTAGACCTCGTCGAATTCCCTTCCGAATCTCTTCTTGAAATCGCTTCTTCTGAATCTCGTCTCGTAGACTCTCCAATAGAGCCATCCTGCCATTTGCATGTCCTCTGCCAGATCAAGTGACAGGGCAATCGGCATCCTTCCATCCTCGAGGGCCTTGATGTACTCAGCGGCATTGAAAGTGTTGAGGTAGAAGACGTCTCTCAGGTAAGACCCTCCGCTGGCGCCAAGGCCAACGTAGAGAGGTACTGTCACCGAGCAGTACTTTGGCACTCCCTGTTTGGTGAAGGCCCAAACGGAGGTTCTCTCAAAGCCTGCGTCGTAGAAGATCCTCTCTAGGATGCCAAGCATCTTCCTTCGCTGCAAGACGCTGAAGATGTGAAGATTGCTTTGCCTGGCAGTCCGTCCCATTTTGGTGTAGGGAAACCTGAAAAGGGGGTAGGCCGCAATCTGATCAACGCTCATGTTGACCAGTGTGTGGCCAGCCTCTTCGACCTCGCTGTAGGTTTGGTCAGGCAGGGCGAAGATGAAATCGGCATTGACGCACTTGAATCCGCTGCTCACAGCTCGATCAACGGCTGTCATCACCTGCTTGACTGAATATGGCCTTTGTAGGGCCTTCAGGTGGTGGTCTTGAAGAGCCTCCACACCGATACTCAGATGACTTACTCCGAGGGAGTGGATGGCGTCAAGATTGTCTGAGGTCAAGTCATTTGGATGGCTTTCCATGTGTATGTCGCATTGCATATTGAGGGATCCAAAGATATGTTGGAGAATCCTGTCGAGCCCACTGCGTAGCATTGTTGTAGGTGTTCCGCCGCCGATGTAGAAGGAGGTCACTGGTCTATTGCCAATCAACTCACGGTATATGTCAACCTCTTTTCTCACAGCATCCGCGTATCTTTGTGCCACCTCATGATGATAGATCTCCTTGTTGTAGGGGCAGTACGGGCAGATTTGGCGACAGAAGGGGATGTGCAGATAGAGACCGACTTCAGCTATGTCCTCAAATCGACTCTGGAGTGGAGGAATCCTGCTTTCAAGTGCAATGCTACCCTGGTTGGTGAACAACCTCCTGAGTTGGGTTCTGAGGAAACCTTCAAGCCACATCTGGTGAATCCTCCAGTACCGACGGTGGTCACTACTCCCTGGGGCAGTTGCACTGCCGAAGTCGGGAGTCCAACTTCTTCCTAACGTAGATAGGCCGTTCTGAGGCAATTGCACTGCCGAAGTCGGGAGTTCAACTCCCTCCCAACGTAGATAGTCGGGAGTTCAACTCCCTCC
>CBDURC010000292.1:0-3665 GCA_965369635.1 uncultured Anaerolineales bacterium
AAAGCCCGATGGCGCTCTCTTCCCTCTGCCCCGTGTAGCGATAGGTCGTCGGTGTGCTGCCCGACGTGTAGCGGTTCTCACCCCAGGCCTTGTAGCGCAGCTCCGCCTTCTTCGCACCGCCAGGCCACAGCGTCACCGCCGTGCTCCCCAGATGATCGGTCAGCAACCAGAACAGGTTGTTGTCGCTGCCGTAGCCGCTCCGCCGCACGGCAACCCGCTGCCCATTGGCGTAGTAGTACTTGGAGACCCCGCTGCCCGTCTTCTCGTAGTGCTCGCCCACGTAGATGGTGGTCGTGCCCCCAACCGTCCCCTTGATCCGCACCCCATCGCCGTCGTAGACAAAAGTCGCACTGGCCCCTCCGCTCACCCCCGCCAGCCGGTTCTCTTCGTCGTAGGTCAGCGTGTAGGTGGTGCCGCCGATGGTGCGCTTGGTCTGGTTGCCGTTGTGGTCGTAGCAGTAGGCGTCGCTGCCCACCGCCACCACCGCACCGAAGAGACTGTTGGCCGCCCCGTCGAAGAGGATCAACCTCGTTGCTTCCACCCACTGACAGCTATTCCGGCGGTACACATGGAAAACGGCAGATGGAAGGACAACATCGGAGCATGTCCGTTGCTATCCCCGCATCCGCCGTTCTTCCCTGCACGCGTGGACCAGATAAGGCACGGTGTCGGCATGGATGATACGGCCTATGGTGCCCTCATGCCAACGACCTCAAGAGACGCAGAGGCTGACACTCTGGCCTGCATGTGCCGTGGTATACGGCTCGCCTTGGAGCTGCACTTACGGTGAGCGGAACGCGCTCCTCTCAACCTCGAAGTCAAGAGGCAATCCAATGCTTCAGAAACGTGATGCTCTTCCAAGCCCTCCATCTTGTGATCGAGTCTAGCCTGGCTTCTTGAGTCTAGTGCAACCGTTCAGTGAGCAACGGTAGCGGTCGGGGCCACGAGAGGAGGAACTCGATGAAGCTCTACGATCTTTGGCGCATCGGGATCACCTATAGGTAGATGCTGTAGCACGACCTCTCCTGGGGTGCCTGATGTATCCCAGCTCTTCAGTACTCTCACATTGAGGATGACATCCTCGTCGCGCAGGTCCCTATTGGGATCACTAGCCGACGCAAGTCCCGCCAAGTAGAGCCGGTAGTGTTTGGCTCCTTGGAGATGGAGCTGCAAGTTGCCATCTTCCGCGCGTTCGAAGAGCCACTGGTTCCACGGACTGGTATACACATAGCCCGGCTTTTCGAAGACCTGCTGGTATGTTCCGTCGGCTCTGAACGTGAACACCTCCACACCCAGATTGGCGCTAAGGTTGAAATCAAGGTCTGCATAGTCGACCTGCCAGATGCCCACAAGATCATCGGCAGTAAGAGATCTCTCCTCAGGTCCGGCGTAGTCAGATCCACATGCTGCAACACTTGGCAGGATCAGAAGAAGAACTGCAACAACCTCCCATGGGAGCCTAGTCATCGTAGTCACAGCAGGACGTACCCCAAGTCTGTCTCCTTCACCTCATGCAATCTATGCAGAGTGGCTCTGTCCACATATACCATTGCGTCACATTGCCGCCCCATCCATTCGGCCCTACCCACGGCAACGGAAGTGGGCCAGTCTGGCCACGGGTTCTGTCTTCAAAGACAGACACAGGCCATACCTCCCGCAAGGATCCAGGTGATGCAGTTCCGGAGAGCACTTCTGCAAGCGCCGATAACAACTGGTTCCAGTACTCCGCCGGTGCTGTCTCAAGGATGGGGCCGTGACCAAGTAGCCTAGACCCTGATTCTCTACTGGTGATGTTGTATACCCAGATGCTGACCGTTCCATCGTTGTTATCGTCCATGAACACAGTGTAGCCTCCCAGGACAGATCCCACGCCTGTACTATCCTCACCCGACAACCACTGCACCGCCTCCCGTATAGGCTGTCTGGGTTGGCTGAATGGGTACCGGTGTCCATATGGTGACAAGTACCCGCCATTGCGGTAGAATGTCTCTCGTGCTTCTTGCATTCCTTCGTCGTTCATCAAATCCTGGGTCATAGAAGCGTTCCGCCCGTAGTACCTGGTTTCAGGACCCTGCTCGGCGTACCAGTCCCAGAAGAGGCCCATCCCTGACTGATTCCAGTACGAGGCTCCAGGCCCTCGGCGAATGATATCCCCGCTGACCGGGTGGAACACTAAACTACACTCCTCGTCCACACATATTGCGTGCCCGCTGGGGTCGGTGTAGTTCAACGGTGAGTTGCGCACGTACGCGTACCGGTTCAGATCCTGCGGATCGGCCGGATCGGGCACGATGGTGTCCGCCTGCACGAACCGCCCCAGGACTACATCATACCACCGACCGCGATAGAAGCAAAGCCCGATGGCGCTCTCTTCCCTCTGCCCCGTGTAGCGATAGGTCGTCGGCGTACTGTTCAACGTGTAGCGAGTCTCGCCGAAGGCCTTGTAGCGCAGCTCCGCCTTCTTCGCACCCCCAGGCCACAGCGTCACCGCCGTGCTCCCCAGATGATCGGTCAGCAACCAGAACAGGTTGTTGTCGCTGCCATAGCCGCTCCGCCGCACGGCAATGCGCTGGCCGTTGGCGTAGTAGTACGAGGGCGATTGTCTACCTCTCGCGGCCCCTTGCTTTCCGGCGACGGCGCAGCTCCTCATCCAGAGCCAGACCGGCTTGTGTGTGCCGTTCCTCCAGGTCAAACCACTCCCAGATGGCCTGGCGTTGGGCTACGTCTTCAGACGTGTCGTAGGTCAGCAAGGTGGGTGTGCTGAGGAGAAGCACGCTTCCGCCATCACGTGGATGCACCTCGTGGGCCGGAGCATTGAGCACATGTCCCAACCCACCTAGTCGGTTCACCATCGCTTCGCTCCAGAAGTTGGCCCAGTAGATGCGCTCCGGCAACGACTCCCTGTTCCTCCGATGGCGGAACGGCGCTGGATCCTTCAGTTCCACCTCCACGTCCTGGATACTCCCAAACACAGGTTTCACCATCGACTCGAAATCGATAGCTACTGACAGTAACGATTGAGCATCACTCTCGCTCGTAATGCGCTCACGGTGGACGTTTAGTGACAGGGAGTCGAGAGAGAACTCTCGGTCTGTGCACAGCCCCAGCCTGACCCTGGACTTGCCGGCATTGCCCAGAGTAACGCTCACACCAGAGTACCCCTGTCGGCTTTCATCCATTTCCCTGGCCCCCAGACGCACTATTGAGCGGGCGTCGCCAGGGTCCACCAGGATACTGCGCATGCGGGTATCTGAATCCACCGTCCACGCATCCGTTGGGTTGTACGTATTGCCATAGCGGCGCAGTGTGGTCAGTATCTGCGAGACTGTACCGATCGGGTCCTCAGTGAATTCGAAAACCATATCCAGCGCGAAAGCTGACACAATCCATGCCATGCTTGTGCCCTCCCATCGTCAACTACTGAGCAAGCTGCTGAACAAAGAACTCGACGTTGCCGAAACCGCTGTACATGCGCATCGCCACCACCCGTGCCTCTTCGCTGGTCACGAACACCTTCACACCGGAATAGGCGTGCTGCGCGGCAGCGAATGACAAGCGCTCGATCTGATCTTTCCATCCACTCACATGCAGCTCCAGCCCTGTGACGTTCCCAATCTGCCGGGAGTAGAAGTCGGAGCCCATATTCATGAACTTGGACTCGTGGA
>CBDURC010000293.1:0-3655 GCA_965369635.1 uncultured Anaerolineales bacterium
GGCTCAATCGGCTGACTGGCAGTCAGGGAGAATGTGAACATGCCAACTGATCGCGATGTAGTCATTGTCAGCGCTTGTCGCACGGCCATCGGCAAGTTCGGCGGCACGCTCTCCACTATCCCCGCCACGGAACTGGGCGCGGTGGTCATCCGCGAAGCGGTGCACCGTGCGGAGGTGGAGCCCTACGCCGTTGACGAAGTACTCATGGGCAACGTCGTCTCTGCCGGACTGGGGCAGGCGCCCGCACGCCAGGCGGCCATCAAAGCGGGGCTGCCCGCCGACTACATCCCAGCCACGACTCTCAACAAGATCTGCGGCTCGGGGCTGAAGACGATTATGCTGGGTGCGGCCATGATCCGCGCCGGCGATGCGCAGATCATCGTCGCCGGCGGCATGGAGAGCATGAACATGTGCCCCTACCTGCTGAAGCGGGCGCGCACTGGCTACCGGTTGGGTCACGGCCAGTTGCTCGACGCCTGCGTCCACGATGGGCTATGGTGCAGCTTCGAAGACCAGCACATGGGCATCAGCGCCGAGTGGATCGCCCGTGAGTTCGGGCTGACCCGTCAGGAACTGGATGAGTTCGCCCTGGGCAGTCACCGCAAGGCCATCGCTGCCATGGATGGGGGCAAGTTCGAGGAAGAAATCGTGCCCGTGGAAGTCCCACGGCGCAAGAAGCCCCCCATCATCTTCGACACCGACGAGAACCCGCGGCGGGGCACCAGCATAGAGGCGCTGGCGCGGCTGCGTCCAGTTTTCCAGAAGGAGGGCGTAGTCACGGCGGGCAACTCCCCCGGCATCACCGACGGAGCGGCGGCAGTGGTCATCATGAGCCGGGCCAAAGCAGAGGAACTGGGCCTTGAGCCGCTGGCCCGCATCACCGGCTATGACCAAGCTGGCGTGGAGCCGCTCAAGGTCTTCACTGCGCCCATTTTCGCCGTGCGCAAGCTGATGGAGAAGACAGGCAAGAGCATAAACGACTACGACCTGATCGAGGCCAACGAAGCATTCGCCGCCCAGGCACTGGCCGATGGCCGCGCCCTGGGTTGGGATTGGGAACGGGTCAACGTGCACGGCGGCGCCATTGCCTTGGGTCATCCCGTTGGCTGCTCCGGCACCCGCGTGCTGGTCACCTTGCTCTACGCCCTGAAGGATCGGGGGCTCAAGACCGGCCTGGCGACGCTGTGCCTGGGCGGTGGCGAGGCGGTGGCCATGAGTGTGGAGATGGAATGACCAGCACCCGCCCCGCGCTGACTAACCATATCATCAAACCAAATCAAAGGAGATTTGTCACCATGGTCAACACGTGCAGATACGATGGCCAGTACACCTGCGATTGGGAGCAGGTGTTGGCCCAACGAACGGAGAGGATGCAGAGTTCCGTCATCCGCGAGCTGCTCAAGTTCACACTTCTGCCGGACGTCATCTCTTTTGCCGGTGGGATGCCGGCTCCGGAGCTCTTTCCCGTGCGGGCGTTCGAGGAGGCCTGCCACCACGTCCTGACTCACGAGGCGCAGAGGGCGCTGCAGTACGGCTCCACGGAAGGGTATCCCCCGCTCAAAGAGTTCCTGGCAGAGAAAGTGCAGAAGTACGGCGTCCCGGCGAAGCCGCCCAACATCCTGCTGACCAACGGTTCGCAGCAGGCACTGGATCTCATCGGCAAGCTGTTCATTGACCCCGGCACGGTGGTGCTCACCGGATGCCCCACCTACCTGGGCGCCATCCAGGCCTGGAACGCCTACCAGGCCCACTTCGTCACCGTGCCGCTGGATCACGACGGCATGCGGGTAGACCTGGTCGAGGAGATCCTCAAGAGGGAACCGGTGCGTTTCATCTATGTCCTGCCCAACTTTCACAATCCGGCTGGCACCACGCTGCCGCTGGAGCGGCGGCTCCAACTGGCAGAACTGGCTGCCGAGTACGGCGTCTTCATCGTGGAAGACGATCCCTACGGAGAACTGCGCTTCGAGGGAGAGGACATCACTCCCATTAATGTGCTGCACAAGGAGAACACTATCTACCTGAGCACCTTCTCCAAAACGTTGGCGCCGGGCGTGCGGTTGGGCTGGCTGGTTGCGCCCGAAACGGTCGTCGCCAGGCTGGCCCAGGCCAAGCAAGGAGCCGATTTGCACACCAGCACTTTCGTGCAGATGGTGGTCAACGACATCTGTCAGCGAGGCTTGTTGAAGTCCCACGTCAGGACACTGCGCCAGGTCTACCATGAGCGGCGGGACGTGATGCTGACAGCCCTGGAAGAGCACTTCCCTGAGGGAGCGAGCTGGACGCGTCCCCAAGGAGGCCTCTTCCTATGGGTCAGCCTGCCCAAGGAGTTCGACACCGGCGAATTCGTGAAAATCGCCGTGACCAAGGAGAAGGTGGCCTTCGTGCCCGGCTACGCCTTCTATCCCGATGGCGACGGGCGCAATACGATGCGCCTCAACTTCTCCAACGCCCAACCCGACAAGATACGCGAGGGCATCGCTCGTTTGGGTCTGGCAATCAAAAGGGAATTGGTGAGATAGAACGCCAGTGCCGCTGGTCTGATGCCAACTTGGGCACTGGCGGGGACGTGGTATAATCCTGCCATGAGCACCAAGACAGTTGCTACCAACCGCAAGGCATATCGCGACTACGAGATCATCGAGAAGTGCGAGGCGGGGATGGTCCTCACCGGCACGGAGATCAAGTCTGTCCGCGCCGGGCGGGTGAACCTGCGCGACAGCTACGCCACAGAGCGGAATGGCGAGATCTGGCTCATCAGCGCCCACATCGCCGCTTACAGCCACGGCCAGCGAGACAACCACGAGCCGCGACGGGACCGCAAGCTGTTGCTGCACCGCCGGGAGATCAATCGCCTCATCGGCAAGGTGCGGGAGAGGGGGTGGACGATGGTGCCGCTGCGGCTGTATTTGAAGGAAGGACGGGCCAAGATAGAGTTGGCACTGGTGCGGGGCAAGAGGCAGTACGACAAGCGAAAGGCCATCGCCCAGCGGGACTACGAGCGGGAGGTGCAGCGGGCGGTGAAGGATTGGGACCTGGGGCGCACGTAGCGGGGACCAACGAGGTCTGAGCGTCATGGAGGGGTTTGTTCTTCAGTCAGGTATCAGGTATTGGGTATTAGGCACTGCGTACACCAATACCCAAAATCCAGTACCTGGTCACCACTCACCGATGCCAATTTGATCATCTGGGCAATCTGTGGTACAATAGGTTCGTAGCAAGGGGATGACAGGTTTCGACGGGGCATGTCTGGCTGAGGGTGGCAAGCCGAGGGGCTTCACCTCGTAAATCCAGAGCACCAAAACTTAACTGCCAACAACACAGGTAAGTTCAACTTCGTACCCCGCCATGCCGCACAGCCCATGGCTTACGCCTACGCCTAAGCGGTAGGGGCTCGAAGGAACACCTGATCGCCTGCGGGTGATCACGGCCCTCCGGGGTGCCCCGCTGGCCCCGGAGCCAGCCGTCACAAACAGCGCGGTGCAGCACCGCTAACGTCGCGGAGCGGGGCTTAAGACTCAGCGACTGGCCTGGCAAGGGAACGCGGTCGGCGGCGAGCCGCCAGGCGAGATAACAAGAGCCGACTAAGCTTGTAGATATCCTCCGTCGAGTGTTCCGGACCCGGGTTCGATTCCCGGCATCTCCACCAGAATGG
>CBDURC010000294.1:0-3653 GCA_965369635.1 uncultured Anaerolineales bacterium
CAGAGGAGGCGACGGCCGGATTCGAACCGGCGATAAGGGTTTTGCAGACCCCTGCCTTAACCACTTGGCTACGTCGCCTTCAGACTACAACGGTTTCGTGCGTCCGTTGCTGCGTTATTGTACTCCCATTGCCCCTATTTGTCAAACCAGCGGCTACATCCACACAGCCGAAAGGACCACCGAACATGACCGCCGACCGCCAAACCTTCGCCGACACGCTCCTGACTTGCGAGGAATGCGGCGTCAAATCCATCTGGACCGTGACCCAGCAGCGCAAGCTGGCCGAACAAGGATCTCCACTGGAACCCCCAACCCTCTGTCCTGCCTGCCAACGGTTGGCGGCTCCGCCTGGTCACCGCCGTGGCCGGGTGAAGTGGTACAATCGTACCAAGGGCTGGGGCTTCATCACGCTGCCGAATGGCGAGGAGATCTTCGCCCACCGCACCGGCCTGGCAGAAGGAATAGACAGTCTCGAAGAAGGCGATCTGGTGGAGTTCGCCGTCGAACAGACCCACAAGGGACCACAGGCAGTTGACACTCGTCCCCTGCCGCTGGATGAGCCGCGGGATACCGCTCTATCTTCTGTAGAGACCGTGTGAACGGCCCCGGCTTCTCTGCCCTTCACCCTTCAGCGAAGCCACAATAACAGCCTATCCCCCACCACGTTCCCCTGCTCATCCAGCAGCGGCAGACGCACGCTTGTGGCCGGGTCGTAGAGCCCAATCTCCAGCAGATGTGGCCCTGGCTCCGCATCACCGCTAATCTGGACGCTGTGCTCGTCCACCAGATACTCGCCCGGCACCCAACTCGTGGTAGGGAACTCACCGCCCCCTGGCGGGGTGTCATCTTGGCCGCGGAAGCGCCCTTCGCTGTCGAGGAGATGCACGAAGACGGTGTAAGGGACATCCATCAGGGCCTCGGCACGCCAGTACAGCGTGAGGATGATCGTGGACGCGGGATAGGGAAGGGGCGACGACATACTCAGATCATAGCCAACGAGCGAAGCTTTGCCGTCGAAGTTGGCCTCAATGCGGTGTGAGGGCGTGGGAGATCTGAAATCGTGCGAGCGGCCGACGATGTGCACTTGCCCCAAGATGATGCAATCCCCCCGTCCAACCCGCAGTCGCGTCTTGTCTGCCGCACGGAAGAGGCCGCTGATCAGCGTGTAGCGACCATCGGCGAGAGTAGCGGGGAGACGCAAGGCCACCTGCGTACGCAGCAAGTCGCCGGCCCGCCACAGGCTGGTGGGGAACCCTGCACCCGGCGGCGACTCCCAGGCCACCGCCAGTTGGCCTTCACGATCCAGTAGCTGGACGAAGGCAACGAGGTCCTCATCCACATCCCGTTGTGCCTGCCAGAAAAGGCTCACCGGCAACAGATGGCCCGGGGCGAGAGCATACTCGCCACCGCTGTGTCCCAGGAAACGCACGGCATCTTCCAGGTCAACCCGTTGTGGATTCTCGATGGGCAACTGCGCTGGCGAAGGCGGAACGGCAGGCATGGTCACGGTGACGGTACCCAGCGTCAACTCCGTGCCTCGAGGCCGCCCCTGCTCGTCCAGCACGTCGAGAGCGCGGCCTTCCTCACCTTCGTACACGCCCAGGCGCAGCTCATAGTCGCCCGGCGGCGTGCCCGGCGGCACCAAAAGCGCGTGGCGGTCGCGCACGGCCTTTCCTTTTCCTTTTCCTTCCGGCCAGTGATGGAAAGGATAGGAACCGCCCAGCGGTTCGCTGTCGCGCAGCGCCCAGCTACGCCCCTGAACATCGGCCAGCCGCAACGCTACGCTAGCGCCACCATCCAGTTCACCAAGCCTCTGCCAGACCAGGTCTACGGCCAGATCATCATTGTCGGCGGTCAGCGCCGGCGGCCCCCATCGGCTGCTCACCAACATCAGACGCCCGCCGAGCATTACGCCAGCAGGCCCATCGTTCTGTGGCTCAGCGCCGGTGAAGCCCATGAGTCGAGTGTTGGGCCCGTGCCACTCGCTAAGGATAGGGTAAGCGGTGCTCAACAAGTGCTGCTCGGCCGCCTGCTCGAGGACGCCGCCCAAGGCCAGATGGGCAGGGAACCAGAGGTGGCGGCCCGCCGCCAGCGGGGTGTCCAGCGCGTCCCGCACCTCCTCTCCCCAGGCTGGACTGGGGCTGAGCACCGCCAGTACAGCATCGGGAGTGTAGGCACGGAAGTAACCAACCTGCCAGGGGAAGACGCAGAAGACGACATCGTCCGGCCGCGCCTGCTGTTGCACGCGGGCGATGAGCGGACGGTAGTCATCGTCGGTGTAGCGGGGCACAGCGTAGAACCCGCCCAGGCTAAGCCCGCTGAGGAGCAGGAGGCCGCCCAGTGCCAGCCACCCTGCCCGGCGCTGCTGCGCCCACAGCCTCTCCAACGCCAACGCTGCCAGCAACACGAAGGCCGGCAGCGCCAACAGCATCAGCCGTTCTCCCCGCTCGGGGAAGAAGGGATAGCGGAGATTGAGGGCGAAACCGAGAGCCAGAGGGACGAGGAGGGTCGTCAGCAAGAGGATGGTAGATTGGCAGGTTGGTAGATTAGTAGATCGGTGAGTGGGGGAGCCGAGGTTTGAGCTTTGAGATTTGAGATTCGAGGTTTGACGCCACAATCCCCAGGCAATTGGCGGTAGGACCAGCAACCCCAGCCACCACCAGCGCGCCAGCGGTCCCTCGAAGTGCCCGGCACCGAAGGCGGCCAGGTGGCGGGCGAAGTAGGCGAGCACACTCAGAGGGCGGTCGGCGTCCTTGACCACTTTCTGCGCCACGTAGGGCAGAAGCTTCGGCGCAGCGTAGAGCAGCCACGGAAGGAAAGCCAGGCCGATGAGCAGTTGTGCCCCCAGCCAACGGCCCAGGCAGCGCGGCGCCCATCGCCAGCGCCAGAGGGCGAACAACGTGTGTGCCAGAGGTAGGAAGGCGGCGTAGTACTGGGTGTACAAGGCCGCGGTGGTGGCGACGACGTAGACGCACCAAAGACAGACAACACGGAACATGGAATACGAGGGCGTGGTGCGTGACGCGTGATGCGTGGTGCGTGGTGCGGCGTGTGTGCTGAACAATGCTGCCGCACAGGCAGTGGACACCAAGCCCAGCAGTGCCACCAAGCCGTACATGCGCACTTCCTGGGAATAGAAGATGTGCAGCGGGTTGATGGCGAGGAGGGAGGCGGCGAGGAGGCCAGTGCGGCGGCCGGCCAGGAGACGGCCTGCTGCATACGCCAGCGGCACACCGATCACACCGATGACCACCGACAGCAACCGCACGGCGACAGGCGACGGTCCGAAGATGTTGATCCAACCGTGCAGCAACCCGTAGTACAGCGGCGGATGAATGTCCAGCGCCGTCTGGGCCAGCATCTCCGCCAGGGGGTTGGTGGCGAAGTAGAGACTATACCCCTCATCCCACCAGAGCGGCTGGAAACCCAATCGCAGCACCCGCAACAGCGACGCTAACAGGGTGATGGCGAGCAGGGCCGTTCCTGCGCGCTGAAAGGCCCGCAGAAACCCCTGGCGTGCCTTCCGAAATAGCGCGGACATGACCGATACGGCGTCTATTTCTTGTCGATCTGGATGTAAAACCACTTAGGGCTGGCGGGGTCGGTGGTGAAAGTGGCTTTGTCGGAAAGGGGATTGCCATTCCCGTCCACCA
>CBDURC010000295.1:0-3573 GCA_965369635.1 uncultured Anaerolineales bacterium
TGAGCTGGGTTCAGACCGTCGTGAGACAGGTCGGTCTCTATCCGCTGTGGGCGTAGGGGATTTGAGGGGAGCTGTCCTCAGTACGAGAGGACCAGGATGGACAGACCGCTGGTGTGCCAGTTGTCCCGCCAGGGGCATCGCTGGGTAGCCATGTCTGGCAAGGATAACCGCTGAAAGCATCTAAGTGGGAAGCCTGCCCCAAGACGAGATCCCCCACCGAATTAATCGGGTAAGCGCACCGGGAGACTACCGGTTGGATAGGCGGCAAGTGTACGCACAGCAATGTGTTCAGCTAAGCCGTACTAATCGCGCGAGGGCTTAATTCGTAGGCGCGAGCAAAGGTTTCGAAGACCGCATTCTGTTCAGTTTCTAGGGTGCTAGCGTGAATCCAATAGGCCAATAGCTCTGTTGGTGACTCTAGCGGAGGAGACACACCCTGTTCCATCCCGAACCAGGAAGTTAAGCCCTCCAGCGCCGATGGTAGTTGGGGCGAAGGCCCCTGCGAGAGTAGGTCGTTGCCAGCAGAGCTTGTTTTTGTGCGAAAGGCCCCTGATCACTGTGATCAGGGGCTTCTTGTTGTGGGGTCAGATCTGTGGTGTGGCAGTTGTCCCACACCGTCTACGGCATACGCTGGCTACCCGGCTCATCAATCAGGGCATGTTGCTTGAGGCATTGCGCAAACTGCTGGGACAGCCGAGGGCTGTTTGCGCTATCGCTGACCAGCCATTATGTCAAAGACCGGCTCAGTGCAACTGGGTAGCACAGCACAGTGCGGGTTCGCGCCACTCCGCCCGCTCCGTGGTGCACTACGAGCCTCTCACGCCGTGTGCTGCGCCGCTGCTTTCTGCCAGAGCTGTCGCCGGTCGGCGTAGAAGGCCAGTCCCGCAGCCGTCAGCCCTGCACCGATGTACGCTGTCCCCAGGATGCCCGCCGCCGTGCCCCAGATTGTGCTAGCGACTCTGTCCCAGATGAAAGTGAAGCCAGCCCCGATGACATAGCTCAGCAGGATCAATCCCATGGTGGGCCAAAGGTTGCGCCACACGATGTTCAGGCTGCGCCAGAGGGCCTGCAGCACGCCCACTTCGTCGAGGACGATGGCGTCGGTCACGAAGTGCAGGATGAACCCGACCCAGAGGACAATCGAGCCAGCGACAAGGCTGAGCAGGCTCACGCTGCTGAACGCAAAGGTTGGGCTTATGAGACTCAGCACACCGCCAAGCAGGGAAGCGGGCACGATGAAGAACAGCACACCACCCAGCAGCAGCAATGCCAGCACGATCAGCCGCAGCCAGGTCAGTCCCAGGCGGTGCAGGAAGCTGCGCCCCGCAGTTGCTTCGTAGGTTTGATCAACTTTCTCGGGCTGTAACCGCCGCAGTTGGCCGGCGATGAGCGTTAGATAGAGCCCGCCCAGGAGCGTGCCCATCAGGCCGATCAACAGCCCCCAGCCCAGCGCTGCGGCGAAACTGCCGACCTGCATAGCAGCGGGGGGATGGCCTGCCGAAACCTGTGTCACCTGATTGGCGATGAAGCTGGGGAGAGTAACCACGCCGCGAGCCAGCAAGCTCAGCGGGTTCCAATGCTCTCCTATCTGTTCCAGCATCTCCCGAGAGAGTGCCGCCATCTGTTGCATGTCCTCCGGCATGGCTGTCGGCATCTGCATCAGGGGCAGGAAGCTGTCGACGAGAGGTTGTATGGAAATGCGCGGGCCAAACCACAGCACCAAGTCCAGCAGCACCGGCAGCAGAAGGAGCCACGGCCGCCTGGCCACCATGCGGAAGCCGAGGGATAACGAATCGATAACGCCAAGTTTAGTCTGAGTTTGCTCGTCCATGGCTACATTGTACCACAGGTCTCCGCTGTTGAAAAACGGTTCTTCGGACTTTGACGTTAGCGGGCCTCTGCGGTACAATGAAGTCAAGAAATCCCAATGCCCAATGGGCGAATGCCAAGTGTCGTTTTCTGGTTGGTCATTGCTCATTGTCGAATTGGTTATTCCCTGTGGAGGTTGCGTGTGCCAATCATTACTCTGACGACTGATTTCGGCCAGGCGGATGGCTACGTGGGCACTATGAAGGGAGTGATCCTGGGCATCGCTCCGGAAGCGCGCATCGTGGACATCTCCCATGACATTGAGCCGCAGAACGTGCGCCAGGCCGCCTACGTCCTGTCCACGGCCGCCCCTTACTTCCCTCTGGGGACCATCCACGTGGTCGTTGTGGACCCCGGAGTGGGCAGCGTTCGCCGCCCCATCGCCGTGCGCGCAGAAGAAACCTACTTCGTCGGCCCGGACAACGGCGTCTTCAGCTACGCCCTGGCCGGGAGGTATCAGGTATCAGGTATCAGTGATCAGGGGGTGGGAGAACAACCTGGAACTCGAAACCCGAAACCAGAAACCAGCCACTCTCAGCGCGTGACGGTCATCCACTTGGACCAGCCACAGTACTGGTTGCCGACCGTAAGTCAGACCTTTCACGGCCGCGATATCTTCTCGCCAGTGGGTGCTCACCTGGCAGCAGGCGTGCCTTTCGATGCGCTGGGGACGTCCACTACCGACCCTGTGACCTTCTCGCTGCCGCGGCCCGAGCGTCTGCCCAACGGTTCCATCCGCGGCCAAGTGCTGCATGCCGACCGCTTCGGCAATCTTATCACCGACATCCCCGTGAACTGGCTGGCTGCTGGCGATACATGGCTCTTCGAGATCGCCGGGCGTCGCATTGAGGGGCTCAGCGTGACCTATGCTATGGCCGAGAGGGGTGCGCTCGTCGCCCTGTCGGGCAGCGAAGGCTTGCTGGAGATCGCCGTGCGGGAGGGGAGCGCGGCGGAGGCGCTGGGCGTGGGCGCGGGTGCGCTGGCCTTGGCGACACCGGCAAGCGAGTAGGGGACAGGGGAAAGCAAGGGAAGGGACACCTGATGAGCACATTCATCATCGAAGGCGGCCAGCGGCTCGGAGGCAGCGTGATTCCCAGCGGCAACAAAAACGCTGCGCTGCCCATCTTGGCGGCCAGCTTGCTTACTGATCAGCCGATAACACTGCACAACGTACCTCGCATTGGCGATGTGGATATCATGCTGCGTTTGCTGGTCGATCTGGGTGTAGAGGTTGGCGGATGGGACGGGAACACGCTGACCCTACACGCCCGGCGGGTGCGCAAGGCGGCGCTTGATGCCGCTCTGTGCAAGCACATTCGGGCGTCCATCCTGCTGGCCGGGCCGGTGCTGGCACGTTGTGGCGAATTGCATCTGCCGCTGCCGGGGGGCGACGTTATCGGCCGCCGGCGCGTGGACACGCACTTGCTGGCGCTGGAAGCTTTGGGAGCGGAGGTTACGTTCGGCCGCGGCTTCGAGATGCGCGCTGGCCGGCTGCGAGGGGCCGATATCCTGCTGGATGAAGCGAGCGTCACCGCTACCGAGAACGCCATCATGGCTGCCGTGCTGGCGAAAGGCACCACGGTCATCCGCAACGCGGCCAGTGAGCCACATGTGCAAGACCTCTGCCATTTCCTGGGCCAGGGGGGGCGCGTATTGAGGGTGTCGGTTCTAACACGCTGACCATCGTGGGCGTGGACCGCTTGA
>CBDURC010000296.1:0-3547 GCA_965369635.1 uncultured Anaerolineales bacterium
CTCGTCTTCTCCGCTTGTCAGTCTCCCCATGCTGTACTGATGCCCTTCCTTCCCTACTACGCGGAGGAAGCACCGAGGCTACTGGAGCATCGTCAGAGGCAGTGCTCCAGTTCACCGTCTTGCATCAGTACCAGAAGTAATCGGCAGCCGAGTCCTGCAGCAGCATCCAGAAGGTATAGATGCCGATGGCCGTCCCCAGGGGGAAGTTGACCAAACCCAGGAAGCCCACGACCACGGCCAGGATGCGACCTCAGGCCCTTCGTCACAGCAATCCATGTCCGGCCATCATGCCTGGTATTCCCAGGACCACCAGTAGCGCGCCAACGGTCGTTCCGACGATGCCCAGTACCGTGTGGCCTCGGCATCACCTGTGGCAGCACCGATGCCCACTAGCAGGGCAAAGACGAAGCAGCCCAGCAGCAGCATGATGCGGATTCCCGACATGAGCCTCCTCGTTGGACGGCAGTTGCCTCCCGATTCCTGGCTACCTCCCTATTCCCAGCGGAACGTCAGGGTGGCGACGACTACTCCCACCACCATCATCCCTCCTGGCACGGCTACCTCCATCAGATGGTCGCCCAAGGGGCTGCCAAGCCGCATTGAGGCAGGAGTCGCACTTTGTTCCGGCTGGATCTGGCGATCCGTCGCGAACGCGAAAGTGTCACTTTTGCCCTGTTGCGCCAAACCACAATCCCTCCAAGAGAGTGACGACGTGGGTCAGGGGCAAGAACTTGCTGAATGAGCGGATGGCCTCTGGCAGCATTTCACTCGGAAGGCCCGCTCCGGAAAGAAGTAGCGTCGGGTAAAAGATGACCATCCCCACGACCTGGGCGACGCGAGCTGTAGGTCCCAGGCCGGCAATGACGAAGCCTGTTTTTGATAAACTAAAAGGTACCCACCCATCTGAACTTTGACAATCGAAAAGGCACCCACCTGAGGCCAACTCTGCTATCATAGGTGCACAGTCCACTCAGGACCAATCTATGATAGCGGCCTGTCTGCGTGTACGCACAGGCAGAAGGGGGAGATGATTAGCGTGGAACAACGAGAGAAGATCCGACGGGCCTACTTTGTCGAGGAGAAGAGCATCCGGCAGATTGCTCGGGGACTCAGGTGTTCCCGTCGAACCGTCCGGAAGGCCATCTCCTCGCCAGAGTCGGCGTCGTACACGCTCAGCGCACCTCGCCCGGCACCGGTGTTGGGGCCGTATAAACAGCGGGTTCAGAAATTGCTGGCCGAGAACGAGCGACTGCCGCGCAAGCAACGGTACATCGGGCACAAGATCTATGAACTCATCCAGAAAGAGGGCTACGTCGGAAGCGAATCCTCCGTTCGGGGCTACATTGCTCAGCTGCGACGGGAGAAGAAGCGACGGAAGGTGTACATCCCGCTGGAGTTCGATCCCGGCACGGATGCTCAGATGGACTGGGGAGAGGGCGTGGCCATCATTGCCGATGAGCGGGTCACGGCGCAACTGTTCTACATGCGCTTGTGCTACTCTCGGAAGCTGTTCATGATGGCCTTTCCGAGCCAGAAACAGGAAGCCTTCCTCGAAGGGCACGTGCGAGCGTTCCATCACTTTCGAGGCGTGCCCGGCCGCATCAGCTATGACAACCTGAGAACGGCAGTCAAGCGGATCCTGGAGGGCCGCAATCGCCAGGAGCAGGAAGGTTACATCGTCTTTCGCAGCCACTATCTGTTCGAGAGTCACTTTTGCACACCAGGGCAAGGCAACGAGAAAGGGCGAGAGGAGAAAGGCGTAGGCTTTGGTCGTCGCAACTTCATGGTGCCGATTCCGAACATGGCTTCCTTCAAGGAACTGAACGAACATCTACTGGCCAGCTGCCTGGCCGACGACAGTCGGCGTGTGGATCGTCAGCCGGTGACCATCGGCCAAGCGTGGGAGATGGAGAAGCTGCATCTTCTGCCACTCCCAGAGCGAGACTCCGACTGCTGTGTCAACCGCCCGGCGACGCTCAATCCCTACAGCCAGGTAGTGCTGGATACCAACCGCTACTCGGTGCCGGTGGACAAAGCCTACCGCCATCTGGTCATCAAAGCCTACCCGTTTCGAGTGGACATCCTACACATGGACGAGGTGATCGCCAGCCATCCCCGCTGCTACGGTCGGGAACAGGAGATCTTTGATCCCTTGCACTACCTGCCCCTGCTAGAACAGCGACCAGGCGCTTTCGAACATGCCAAACCTATCCGGCGCTGGCGCAAGGAATGGCCGCCGGTCTACGAACGCTTCCTGGAACGGCTGCAAGAACAGGGCCTGAATGGGCGTAGCATTCGCGAGTTTGTGCAGGTTCTGAAACTGCACCGTGACCATCCCGCCAAACTGGTGGCGCAGGCCGTTGAGCAGGCCCTGGAGTACGGTTGTGTCAATGCTGATGGCGTAGCCCTTTGCTTGCACCAACTGTCTTACCCGGACACACCACAGCCATCCTTGACCCCGGCCGATCTGCCCCCGTGTGCGACAATAGAAGAGCAGCCACCCGACTTGCACTGCTACGACCAACTGCTGGAAAGAGTGTGATATGGAAACCACGATGTTACTGGAGACCTACCTCAAGCAGTTGCGGCTGCCAACCTTCTTGCACAACTACAATCGCTTTGCTGAGGATGCAGCCCAGAATGACCTCTGCTACGACCGCTACCTGCTGGCTCTGGCCAAGCAGGAAGTCGCCCACTGGGAGGAGAACCGCAAGGTGCGACGCATCAAGGCGGCTCGCTTCCCTGTGCCCAAAGAACTGGCCGACTTTGACTTCTCCTGTGTGCCCGGCCTAAACAAGCAGCGGGTGCTGGAACTGGCTCGCGGCAGCTACCTGGATAAAGCTGAGCCCATCATCATGGTCGGCAATCCGGGACTGGGAAAGACTCACGTAGCCACTGGTCTCGCCTTGGCTGCCTGTCGACAAGGACATCGAGTGCGCTTCTACAACGCGGCGGGGCTGGTCAACGAACTGATCCGGGCCCAGGACGAACACCAACTGCCCAAGTTCCTGTCCACCGCTCTCAGACATCGCCTGATTGTCCTGGATGAGTTGGGGTTCATCCCCTTCTCGCCCACCGGCGCACAGTTGATCTTCCAGTTCTGCTCCACCCTCTACGAACGGGTGGCTATGATCGTCACCACCAACTTGCGCTTTGCCGACTGGACCCAAGTCTTCGGCGATGAGCGGTTGACTGCTGCCCTGCTGGACCGCTTGACGCATAAGGCTCACATCTTGGAGTTCATCGGCGAGTCGTACCGTTTTCGGCAACGCATGCAACGGGAGACACATGAAGAGGAGCAGGGATGACAGGGTGGGGCCCTTTTCGATTGTCAAAAGGGTACCTTTTCGTTTGACAAAAACAGACGGATCGGTTGGATATGTTGACGCCTTCCCAGATGCGGTGGGTTTCAATCGCCAGGAGTAGGAAGCATGCTCAGTAACCTCAAGCTCCGTTCTCTACTGCTCCCCTGGAATCTCCAGCTCGAAGAACAGAATGTCATCAAAATAGACCTGGCCCTGTGATTTGCGATTGAGAAGCCACACAC
>CBDURC010000297.1:0-3501 GCA_965369635.1 uncultured Anaerolineales bacterium
AGGTCGAGGGGCGCCCAGGCTACCCAGAAGTGTCCGCTCGCGCCCACGCCGATGTCGGCAAACACTTTCACCCCAGCCTGCAACTGCATGTCCAACAACCCGCGCGTGTCTATGGTCACTACCCCCAGGATGAACACAGTGGACGTGTCCGCTTGCGCCGACATGCCGCGTAATTGCACCTCCAGCCTCACAGTGGTGTGCCCGGACTGAGAACCCTGGCCCGGCGACAGGCTGATGGTACCGCCGACGTAGTTCATGAAGATGCCGCTGTTGCCCATGGGGATGGCGGTCTTGTCTCCGGTACTGAACCAGAATGACATCTCCCGCAGTGAGTTCTCGCACAGGGTGAAGCGGACGCCGATCTGTCCCCCTCCCTCTGTCGATTCGGCGTTGGGCAAGGACATGGTGGCCGTCCCCACCAGAATCGTCGTGGTCGGACCCGTACCACCAGGCTGATTCGGGTCGTCGGGAGGAAGCAGCGGATCACTTGCAACTGGACACTCGCCCTGGTAGGTGCGGATGCTACCGCCAAATGCTTCGTAGCTAAAGCTGTAGTCATCGCCATTCAGCCCCAGGCGAGACAGGGGATGATCCTTGCTGTAGATCTCCACCCCCTGCGGCGTGTTGAGCATGACCGTGCCTGCCTGATCCTGGATGATGAGGTCGGGCATGCGGTACTCCCGCACAGTGTCGGGGCCGGTGGGCGTCATGGCGTCAGCCTCGCCGCGCAGGTCGAAGCAGGTCTGCGCTTGGCCACAATGCAGGTCTACCTGCTCAGGGCCTTCGCTCGTTGGTTCGTACACAGACTGCCCCGAGGCCAGGATGACACCCTGTACTGGAACTTGCGCTCCGCCCAGGCTGGCTGGCTGAGACAGAATGGCATTGGTCATGCGGATGTGCTCGAACTTGGGCATGACAGCCGGCAGATTGGCGTCAGCATTCAGGGGGTTGTGCTCCATCGTGTAGTCTGCGCCCAGCGGCGGGGTCAGCAACAGCGTGCCCACGCTGAACTGGTTCTGGCTGATGGACTGCACCAAGGTGCTGCCCTGCAAATCCACGCCGCCGTGCGCCGTGATAGACCAGTTGGCGCCGAAGCCGAAGTCGGTGACGTCGGTCTCGGTGGCCTCAACGGTGCGGGACAGCGGCCCGTAGGCACGCATACGCGGTTGCTGCGAATTGGCCTCGTGCAGATCCAGTTCGTAGTCCCACAAGCCTTCCGTGTCCTTCTCGGGCAGCGGTGACTTGACCAGCAGATAGGTGTCGGCGGGAGCGGAGATGGGCGTCATCAGGCCGGTCGTGGCGTTGACCGCGAAGCGGCCGCGCAGCACCGGCAGGGTGACGGGCTGCGGGCCAGCGCCGAAGTCCGCCATGATGAGGCGTACATCCGGCGTGGTGTCGATGTTGCTGCCGCTGATGTTGAATCTTCCCCCTTTCAGCGCCACCCAGTGATCATCGTCGCCCGTGTAGCCGATGAAGGCGGCCACTTTGGTCCCGTTGGGCAGCGTGTCCTTTGTGGTGCAGGCGGTTGCGCAGTTGCCGCTGAAGCCGGCCGGGCTGAAGACGCGCACGTTGCCAGTCTGGTAGAGCTGGCTGGCGGGGATGAGAGACGGCGGCCTTTGCAGCTCGATGCATTCGCCGTCCAGCGGATATCGCACCACGTCGAGGCTGTTTTCGCAGGCCACCACCTGGGCATTGAGGGTGACGTTGTTGGGAAACTCGTGGTCATAGACCACGGCCAGCAACCAGGTGTCGAACCAATAGCCGGAATGCTCTGGTTTCACCTGGAACTCGATCTCCCAGGCGTCGGGACCGGGCGTGACCTGCATCCCGTACTGTTCCCGGCTGCCATACTTGAAGGTGGGAGCGAAGAGTTGGACATTGAAATGATGGGGCTGAAAACCGACAGGATAGGGAATCTTGATTTCCACCGTGGTGGAGACGGGGAAGTTGAACTCCCGGCCGACGACGAAGCCGTTGCCCAGAGGGATGGGAACAGTGGTGGAGACGCCTACCGGCGGGAACACGGGCGCGGACTGGGCGTCGGCGATCTGGATGTGGTACATCTTCTTGTCGTCGTCGGGGTCGTCGCCGGCGTTGTCGGCCTGCACACGGACGACGAGGTCGTTGGGCAGCGTCTGCGCCCCCCTGTGGTAGCCGTTGACGAGGATGTAGTTGGGTTTGTAGTCGAAGACCTCGTTGCCGGGCACGGCGTAACCGGCATCTGACAGGATGTCGTTGTCGGACAGGACCGCATCTGAGAGTATCGTTTCGTAGAGCAGCAGGGGAGTGTTGGGGATTTCGCCGTCGTTCACCCAGGCCGAGGAACCTCTGGCCGCAACCAGCTGCCACGCGAAGCGGATGGGCAGGAGGTACTCGTGGTACTGGTGGCGGTAGGTGTTGTCAGGCTGGGTGGAGGGGACAGTCACCGCCCGTATCTCGTTGTTGGCCAACTGAGGCGAGATGTATTCGACGAGCAGCCCCAGCCCGGGCCCGTCCGTGGTCGGGTAGCCGGGGTTGTCTACCACACTGTCCAGGTTGCTCCAATGGGCGGCGGTGGGGAAACAGTGATTGAGTGGGCTTTGCAGGAGGAGGTCGTAGTCCCAGGCGTTTTCGTCCTCAAACACGAGTGAAAAGCCGAAGTTCGTGCTGGGATCATCATACCAGGCCTGCACGTCGCCCGTGACATCCCAGGTTGTGGCCGGCAGGGACTCTTGGTTCTGATCCTCCGGATGGAGGAAGACGAGGGGGATCTCTTGAGCATTGGTGGAAGGGAGTTGGTTAGGGAAGGTATTGGCCGGGATCTGGCTCATGGCCAGCAGGAAGCTCCAATCAGTCGTTACTCGATGAACGAAGGTGTCCTTGTGGACGGTTGTCGACCCAGCACTGTAGTTGAACCTCCCGGTGCTTTCCGGCACAGCTACCAGTGTGGCTGCCGACGGCGTTGCCCCGTCCGGCAGGCTGGGCAGCTTGAACTTCAGATAAGCACGAAAGTAAGTTTGGGTATCATACCACCACGACACGGAGTTGGGATCAAGGATGCCGTAGATGCCCACACAGGCCTGCTGGAAAACCACTGCAGGCTCGAGGTTGGGATTGTCGGCCAGGTTCTGGATGGTGGCAGCCTCCATGATCCGCTTGACCTGCATGGTGGGATCGAGGACCGCCGGGTATTGGCGCTCCGCCGCCAGCCACCAGGCCAGCGGGGTCTGCACCCACAGGGTGACGCCGTTGCTGCGGGGAACAACACGGTAGCGTCCGCCGACGGCAGCGGAGCGGTTGTCCTGCTCGTAGGCCTGTGGGGAGAGCAGCGCCAGCAGCGGCGTGCCGTCGGCTTGCTGGAACTGCACCGCACCATGGGTGGTGAATTCGCCAGTCTGCGGTTGCCCGTTGGCGACGATCTGCACGCCAGTGGGCAAGGCGAGATCGGCCCGCAGACTGAGCCACTGCCCTTCGGCAGCCACGACGGGAGCCTGGGCGAGGATGAGTTCTTGTTCGAGAGTG
>CBDURC010000298.1:0-3498 GCA_965369635.1 uncultured Anaerolineales bacterium
GTCACTGAACAGATTCATGGCTGCCAGCTCATTGCTCTCATCATCCACCTCGCCATTAGTGGTTGACCATTTGACTACATCATACCACTGTTAGCCCTGTTCGTCAAGAAGCCGCTTGGCAAAGCTGACGGGCCTCAGGATAGAACGCTGACCCCGCAGGTTCTTCGCAGATTGCCGCCACCTCCGTTCTATCCAGCGGCCAAGTGAACCGATACGCCGACGGAGACCAGGAATGGCAATGGGATCGGGCCTGATGGACTGCGTAATGGCAGGGCGTCGTCGTGTTTGTCAGCCCTTGGCTATGATGCTATAATCAGTTGAGCAGAGTATAGAGCTACGTGAAACGTGATGCGTGTTACGTGAAACGCAGCGGGCAACACGCATCACGGCATGTAACCTCAGGCGGAAGTTGCTTTCAGCTCTGCCAAGGACCAAGTCGCTTGATGAATTCTCAGGAGTAATGGCCTTGACTATCACACCATCCGCTGAACGCAGAAGCCGCTGCCACGTCGTCCTGCTGGTGCTGATTCTACTCGTCGCCTTTGCTCTGCGGGCCTACAACATCCGCTGGGACGAAGGCAAGCTCACTCACCCCGATGAGCGCTCTACCGTGGCCTTCTACGCGCCCACCATGCGCTGGCCTCAGGATTGGTCCACGGCTTTGGATCCTCAGAAGTCCACCTTCAACCCTCTGTGGGATCGCAACGCCGGCCACCGCCGCAGCTACACCTACGGCCACTTCCCGCTCTATCTCTTGACGATCAGCGCCGACTTGGCTGGCCGCACGGCGCCGTTGTTCGAGAAGCTGGGGGCCTCACCCGAGACGGTCAACTTCGTGCGTTTGCTGAAAGGCGTGCCTGGTTATGCCTATGTGGGCCGCTTCCTCATGGCCGTGGCCGATACGTTGACTGTTTACCTGGTCTATCTCATTGCCCGCAAGCTGTATGGACGCCGGGCGGGGTTGTTGGCGGCGGCCTTCTCCGCCTTCGCCGTCACCCAGATTCAGCTCGCCCACTTCTTCGCCGTGGATCCCATCTCCGCCACCTTCACCTTGCTGGCGCTGTACGGGGCCATGCTGATGGGCGAACGGCGCACGGTTGGAGCAGCCGTGCTCACTGGAGTTGGAGCCGGGTTGGCCATCGCCAGCAAATTCAGCGCGCTCCCTATCCTCGCCGCCCCCGTCGTCGCCACTCTCTTTCCGATGATCAAGCGCCATTTCGAAGGCCGACGATCTGATGGCAAGGAGTTGCACTCCGAGCCTATGTTCGGGAGTACAACTCCCCTACATCGGGCAGGTCAGCGGTTGGATGGCGAGGAGTTGCACTCCGAGCCTGTGTTCGGGAGTGCAACTCCCTCACATCGGGCAAGTACCACCAACGCCGCCTCACCCAGCAATCTACCAATCCACCAATCTACCAATCCACTAATCTCCCCGCTCTTCATTTCTCTCCTTGTCGCTCTCGTCGTCTTCACCATCACCTCCCCCTTCGTCTTCCTCGACTGGGGCAACTGGATGCAGGCGGTGATCAAGGAGCAGGGGGCCATGGTGCGGGGTGAGGCTGATTTTCCCTTCACTCGCCAGTACCGCGGCACCGTGCCTTACATCTACTTTTTCGAGCAGCAACTGAAGTGGGGCATGGGGTGGACGTTGGGGATCGTTGCTCTGGCCGGACTGGCCTGGTCCCTGCTGCGGGCGCTACTGGGCAAGGCCAGGATGGGCGAATGGATACTGCTCTCCTGGATCGTCCCCTACTTCGGCATCACCGGCCTCTTCCTGGCCAAGTTCATGCGCTATATGTCACCGGTGGTGCCGCTGTTGTGCGTGATGGGGGCGGGGATGCTGTCTGCCATTGACCATTGGTTTGGAAGAAAGGGAAAGGATGAAAAGGAGGTAAAAGAAGGAAAAGAAGGGAGACGTCCCCTCGTTTCCCGCATTTCCCCTATTTCCCTCATTTCCCTCATTTCCCTCATTATCTTGCTTCTGACCATGCTGTGGGCTTTGGCTTTCGTCAACGGCGTCTACCGACATACGCATCCGTGGATTGCCGCTTCCCGCTGGATCTACGCTAACGTCCCCGATGGCTCGGTACTGGCCTCGGAGCATTGGGACGATGACCTGCCGCTGGGCTTGCCGGAGCCGGGGGCCGATTGGGGCTCGCATGGCTACCGCATCGTGGACTTGCCTCTCTACGAAGATGACAACGAGTCCAAGTACCAACTCCTGCGCTCCCGCTTGCAGGAGGCGGACTACATCGTGCTGTCGTCGAACCGGCTCTACGCGTCCATCCCCCGCCTGCCGGAGCGCTATCCGATGACCACGAAGTACTACGACTTGCTGTTCAGCGGGCAACTGGGCTTCGAGAAGGTCGCCGAGTTTACCACCTACCCCCGCCTGGGGCCGCTGGTGTTCCGCGATGACAGCGCCGACGAGAGCTTCACCGTCTACGATCATCCCAAGCCCATCGTCTTCCAGAAGGTGCAGCAACTCGGCGACGCTGAGTGGGATGAGCTGTTGGGCTCCAGTTGGGAGGGGGCGCTACCGAACTACGTAGGAGAGCCGATTCTCCTCGCCCGCTTGTGGCCGACGTCGAAGGGGTCTTCCCCGCCGCGGCCTCCGCAGCCAGAGAAGGAGCGCAAGTCGCTGCTGCTCGACCGGCCGGTGGACGAGCTGCCGGTGGTCCACGACTTCCGCTGGAACCGTTGGGCCAGTCGCTCGGCCGTCGGTGCTGTGCTGGTCTGGTGGCTGGCGCTGGCGCTGTTGGGCCTGGCTGCCTGGCCGCTTACTTTCGTCATCTTCAGCAACCTGCGGGATCGGGGCTACCTCTTCGCCCGCGGGCTGGGCTGGCTGTTCGTCGGCTACATCAACTGGCTGCTGGCCAGCCTGCATCTGATGAAGAACAGCCTGCTGACCATCTGGCTGGGGATCCTGCTGCTGGCGCTGCTCAGCATCTGGCTATGGCGGCGGAACCGGCTGGAGTTCGCTCGTTTCTGGCAGGCGCAGCGGCGGTTCATCCTCTTCTGCGAGGGGCTGCTCGGGCTGGCCTTCCTGGCCTTTGTAGGCATCCGCTTGCTGAACCCCGACCTGTGGCAGCCGTGGCAGGGGGGCGAGAAGTTCATGGAGTTCGCCTTCCTCAACGCCATCACCCGCAGTCCCTACTTCCCACCCTACGACCCCTACTTCGCTGGTGGGTACATGAACTACTACTACTACGGCCAGTATCTGGTGGCTGTGCTCATCAAGCTGACCGGCATCCAGGCATCGGTGGCCTTCAATCTGGCGGTGCCGACGCTGTTTGCTCTCACAGTCAGCGGGGCATTCTCGGTGGTGTATAACCTCGCCGGGCACCAAGTCGCAGGTCGCAGGTCGCAGGTCGCAGGTCGCAAATCGCAAATCGCAAATCGCACATGGTGGAGCAGAGGGCTGGGGGCCGGGCTGCTGGGCTCGCTCGTGGTGGCCGTGTTGGGTAATCTGGACGGCATGGCGGGGGTGCTGCGCCG
>CBDURC010000299.1:0-3472 GCA_965369635.1 uncultured Anaerolineales bacterium
GGGGCTGGGCTGTGGTATACTCTCGTTGCTTAATATAGCTGCTACAAGAATTGGCGGTCTGCGCACGTGATCCGTTAGCACTTGCTCGTTGCCATTGCTAATGGGAAGCGCACTGATGAGCATCGTGGGTGGTTTGACGCATGACCAACAATGACCAAGGACGTGAGGAGCAGTGATGGCAGACTTAGAGCAATCGACCGCGCTGGTGGTCTATCCGCGTTCCGTGACGGAGACCGACAGCGGAACTTACTTCCTGGCCCGCGGTGCTGATGGCAAACGGTTTGGTGTGCGAGGTGATGCCACCAGCTTCGAGGGCCAGCCCTGTGGAATAAGGAGTCTTGATGCTCGCTGCGGTGTCGCTAGACCTATTCCACAGGGCTGGCGTCAAGGTGACCTGCTGCTCTGTCCTCTGACGGCCGGCAACGCGGCCGCTCTGCGGGAGCGGCTGCCCTGGCTGCGCCCACAGCCGCTGGGCTTGCGCAAATCGGTCGGCTGCGGTGATCGATTGGGCCTGGCCACGCCAGGGCACGTCCGGGCCGTGCGCCAGTTTGACCTGGCCCCCATCTTCGCTCAGCAGTCCATCCGCGAGAACACCCGGACGGGGCGCACACCCCAGCAGGTGATGGACGAGGCCATGTGGGGTGTGTTTCAGGAAGGATGGCACCAGCCATGGGGCAGTGACGCTGACCATCTGAAGACCACCGCCGATATTGACTCTTGCGTCACGGCAGGGTTCACGCTGTACACCATCGATCCGGGCGATCACGTGGACAACGAAGCGCAGACCGCGCCGCCCGCCGATCTGGAGACTAAGCTACAGGCGCTGCCCTGGGACGCGCTGGAGGACACATGCCAGGACATGGAACGCCGCTACCTGGACCGTGTCTTCGACCTGGGAGACCTGGCATTGACCTTCGACAGGGAATCGCTGTGGCGCGCGGCGGCCAAATACGGGCGCGCCATCGCCCATACGGTGCAGATGTACCGCCACCTGGCCCAGGTCATGGGCAACCGTTCGCCTTCGACGGGCGGTTCGACAAGCTCACCGCGCGGCTCAAGGCAGGCTTTCGAGCTTGAAGTGTCGGTGGACGAGACGGAGACGCCAACGTCGCCGCTGGAGCACTATTACGTCGCCAGTGAACTCAAGCGGTTGGGCGTTCAGTGGGTGAGCCTGGCTCCGCGCTACATCGGCCGCTTTGAGAAGGGCGTGGATTACATCGGCGATTTGGGCGAGTTCGAAGCGGAGTTCGCCAGGCATGCGGCCATTGCTCGCGTCGTGGGGCCATACAAACTCAGCTTGCACTCCGGGTCGGACAAGTTCAGCATCTATCCTATCATCGCCCGCCACGCTGGTGACCTGGTGCATCTGAAGACGGCCGGCACAAGCTACCTGGAGGCGCTGCGGGCCATCGCCAGCGCTGACCCCGGCCTGTTCCGGGACATCCTGGCCTTCGCCCTCCGGCGGTATGATGAGGACAAGGCCACCTATCACGTCTCTGCCGATCCGGGCAAGGTGCCGCTATCCGAGGATCTGGCGGACAGCGAGCTGTCTGGCGTGATCGACCTGTTCGACGGACGGCAACTGTTGCACGTGACCTTCGGTTCGGTGCTGGACCGGTTCGGAGGGCAGCTCAAGGATGTCTTGGCAGACCACGAAGAGGCGCACTGCGCGGCGCTGGAAGCGCATTTCGTCAAGCATCTGGAGCCGTTCGAATAGCACAGTGGCAGATGAGTGGCCATCCAGTGTACGATTTGTTTTCAGTCGAAGGGGAGAGGGCGCTGGTCACCGGTGGCAGCGTTGGCCTGGGGCGGGCCATGGCTGAGGCGCTGGTCGAAGGCGGCGCGCGGGTGGCCATCGTCGGCCGCTCGGAGCGGGTCCTGGACGCGGCCCAGGAGATGGGAGCGATCCCGCTGCAGGCTGACCTGGCCGACAGGGCGCAGACACTGGCCCTGGTGGATCGGGCTGCCCAAGCTTTGGGCGGGCTTGACATCCTGGTGAACAACGCTGGCGTGCAACGACGCCATCCCGCCGAGGAGTTCCCCCTCGAGGATTGGGACACCGTGTTGGCGGTCAACCTGGATGCCGTGTGGATTCTGGCCCAGGCCGCCGGGCGGATGATGCTGGCCCAGGGGCACGGCAAGATCATCAACGTCGCCTCGGCCATGAGCTTCTTGGGCGGGGTCACCGTTCCCGCCTACGCCGCCAGCAAGGGAGGCGTGGCTCAACTGACCAAGGCGCTCAGCAACGAGTGGGCTGGGCGGGGCGTCAACGTCAATGCTATTGCTCCTGGCTACATGAGCACGGAGATGACCGCAGCGCTGGTCGGCAATCCCCAGCGAGAGCCGCTTATCCTGGCTCGCGTCCCCGCCGGTCGCTGGGGTGTGCCTGACGATCTCAAGGGAATGGTGCTCTTCCTGGCCTCAGCGGCCTCCGACTACGTACATGGGGCCATCATCCCCGTGGACGGCGGCTTCTTGGGGCGCTGACACGCATCACGTATCACGATTCTACTGAAAGAGGGCCAAAAGCCATCAGCGGATTACGCAGATGAAGCGGATGAATATGGAACAAGATCTGCTCAATCCGCTTAATCCGCCGACGATCTTGAGTTTTTTTCAGAGGAGTCGTATCACGTATCACGTTTCACATTCTACGTTCATATTCTATGTTTCAGGATTGAGGAGGCAAGATGGACAACGATTATCTCAAGGAACTTTTCGGTCTGCCAGGCAAAGTGGCTGCCGTCACCGGCGGTGGCGGGGTGCTGTGTGGGACAATGAGCCGCGCCCTGGGACGGATCGGTGCTAAGGTGGCCGTGTTGGATCTGTTTGAGGAGGCGGCGCAGAGAGTGGCCGATGACATCGTAAACGAAGGCGGCGAGGCCATCGCCGTGCAGTGTGACGTGCTGGATAGGGCCAGCCTGGAGGCCGCCCGTGACGTGGTACTGGCCCGGTTCGGCCGCCTGGACATCCTGATCAACGGTGCAGGAGGCAACAAGAAGCAAGCCACGACCTCACCAGATCTTCCCTTCTTCGACCTGCCTGCCGACGCCGTCCGCTGGGTGTTCGAGCTGAACCTCCTGGGCACGCTGCTGCCCAGCCAGGTCTTCGGCAGGCTGATGGCCGAGCAGGGGGAAGGCTGTATCCTCAACATCTCCTCCATGAGCGCTTTCCGCCCCCTGACCCGGATACCCGCTTACTCGGCGGCCAAGGCGGCGGTGAGTAACTTCACCCAGTGGCTTGCGGTGCACATGGCGCAGGAGTATTCGCCGAACATCCGCGTCAACGCCCTCGCCCCCGGCTTCTTCCTGACAGCGCAGAATCGCTTCTTGCTGACCGACGGGGCGACAGGCGAACTGACGCCTCGCGGCCGCACTATCATTGACCATACGCCCCTGGGCCGCTTTGGCGACCCGGAGGATCTGCTTGGCACTCTGCTCTGGCTGCTCTCGCCAGCATCGGCGTTTGTGAC
>CBDURC010000300.1:0-3471 GCA_965369635.1 uncultured Anaerolineales bacterium
CCAACGGCCTGACCGGCGGCAGCGATTTCCGTTTGGACTGTCGCGGCGACGGGGACGAATGGATTCACTTCGTGGATGTGACCAAAGGCGCTTCGACGCCGCCGACTCCGGCCCCCACACCCACCAGCACGCCCACAGACGGGCCGCCCGTCACCGGCACGCCGACGGCCACGCCTACGGTCAGCTCTGAGCCTGTGTGCTGGGAAGGGCAGATCAGTGCGCCGGATGACGACACGACGGTCAACTTGGTCAGTCCGGCGGAGAACAGCTCCCGGGGGAACAAGGTGCGCATGGGCACCATGGCCTGGGGCACGATCTGGCGGCATGCCAACGGCCTGCGCTTCACCGGCGTTCCCATACCCCAAGGAGCGACCATCACTGCGGCCAAGATGTCCTTCAGTCCTGTGTTTCACACGGGCATGCCGGTGAACGTGCACATCTGGGGAGAGGCCGTCGACTCTTCGCAGCCCTTCACTGACACTAACACTCTGGCCCACCTGCGCCCGCACACAGAGGCTTCGGTGGCCTGGAGCATGAACTTCACGCCTACGAAGGGGGTGCTGTTCGACACGCCTGACCTAGCCGCCGTCGTGCAGGACATCGTCAGCCGTCCGGGGTGGTTCGCTGGCAATGCTCTGGCACTGCTGATCGAGAGCGACTTGGACACCGCAAACTACATTGACGCGTGGGCCTACGATTGGGCGTACGATCATCCGGCGCAGTCGGCGCCTCAGATAGAGATCTGCTACTATGAGGGAGGCGGGCCCGTCAATACAGCGACGCCTACACTTACACCGCCGGCCACGTCCACGCACACCTCTACGCCGACGGCTACGCCTGTCAGCACGGGGACGCCCACCGCCACGGCGACGGCTACGTCCACTCACACGCCCACTCGGAAGCCGACGGCCACACCAACGTCGGCTCCTACGCCATCGCCCACGGGCACGCCGACGGCAACCCCCAGCACGGGAATCATCTACGGGGAGGTGTGGAACGATCTGGACCAGGATGGCGAGAAAGAGACCGGCGAGCCGCCGTTGGCCGGAGCGGAGATCCGACTCAAGAATGCCAACCATGAGCTGATGGGTTTCTGGGTGACGCAAGCCAGTGGGACGTACGTCTTCACCAAGCTGCAGCCCGGCCTGTATTACGTCAGCGAGACCGACCCGCCAGGCTACGGTTCGACCACCATTGGCGTGATCGCGGTCTATCTCAACGCCAATCAGTCGCTGCCCGTCCACTTCGGCGACTACGCGCTACCCACCGCCACACCCACTTCCACGCCGACGTTGCTGGACTGGCGCGTCTACCTGCCCGTGGTGGTCAGCAGGCATTGATCGGCTGGAGCGGGGCAGGCCCCGTGTGGGACGGGGCAGGGCTACCGTTGCTGATAGGGCAGAGGGTGTAGTGCACATAATGAACGCGGTGAAGCGCTACTTCCGAGATCCGGGCACCGTCGCCCGCTGGTGGAACCCAGAGGACCAGCGAGACCCTCACTTTGCTCACTTTCGGGAGCAGTTGGAGTGGGTTGTCCAGCAATTCGACTGGCAGGGAGCGCGGGTGTTAGATGTGGGCACGGGCAAGGGCCGTTTCGCTATCCCCTTTGCCCTGGAACGAGGCCAAGTCACCGCCACGGACATCTCTGCTGAGATGCTGTCGGTGGCACGGCAGCGGGCGCAGCAGGCTGGCGCTGTGGCCTCGTTTGTTCAAGGGGATGCCGAGCGGTTGCCTTTCCGCAGCGGGGCTTTCGACATCGTCTCCTGCATGGAAATGCTGATGCATGTGCCCGACCCTCAACGCGCCATCGCGGAGGCTGCTCGTGTGATCTGCCCCGGTGGGGAGGCGGCCCTTAGCATCACCAACAAGTGGCGCATCAACGCGCTGGCTGACCTGCCGGTGGCGTTGGCTCGCGCTTTGCGACTGAACAGATCGCCTGGGGGACCACAGATCGCCTGGTACTACAGCACGGTAACCTTCAAGAGGTTCTTGCGACGCGCCGGCCTGAGGATCCGCCATCTGCGGGGGCAGGGACTGTTTCAGGCCGGAGCTCGCTTGCCTGTGACGCGGCGCTTTTCCATCCCCCTGGTCCCTCGCGCCTTCGCCGACTGGTTCTTCACCCGCGTGGAACCGCCATTGCGAGAGGGCCCCCTGCTGGGTGTGATGGGCACGATCATGGCCATAGCCGTGGCCGAGGGTGAGTTATGATTATGATGAACAGTGAGAACCATCCTGCCGCATTCAACACAGGGGACGAGACGGGAGGCCCTCCGCGACGCGCCGTGGGGGCAAGGGAGCAGAGCAGCAGGGGAGCAGAGGAGCACCTCCGCACCTCGGCCCCTCCGCACCTCGGCCCCTCCGCACCTCAGCCCCTCCGCACCTCTGCACGACTGGCGGTGGTCACGGCTGCCCTGCTGCTTGTGGCCGGTTCTTTCATCTTGCCCCCCCGGGGAAGCCACGCTGCGGCGGTTACGGCGCCGGCAGATGGGCCGCGTCCTGTGGGGCGGCTGCCCAGCGCACCCTGGCCCGGCATCTACGTTTTCAACGACTTCCGCCACCTTGACCCCGCTGAATACCCCATTGTTGGTGGTAATTACGTTTTCAACTGGAGACACCTGGAGCCACACCAGGATGAATACCGCTGGGACCTTATTGATAGGTGGCTGGAGGCCGAGGCTGCCCTCGGCAAGCCAACCGGGGTCTCCTTCACAGTCTACAATGGCTACTATAGCGGCGGCGACGCGGTGCCGGCGTGGCTCTCCGCGATCGAGCCCGAGACCCGGGTTATCTGTGATCAGGACTACGATGACGATTGGGTCATTCCGCGCTACTGGCACGAAACCTACTTGGCCCATTACAATGACTTCGTGCGCGCCGTGGCCTCTCGCTACGACGGCGATCCCCGCATCGCCTGGATCGGCATCGGCGTAGGAATGTACGGCGAGACCTGGCCGGCCGAAAACAGTGACACCTACCCCATCAACTACGCTCCCTGCTTGCAGCAGGCCGGGCTCAGCTCCGACATGTGGGTGGCGACGGTGAACCGCATCACCGATTTCTACGGGCAGGCCTTTTCGCGCACGCCGCTTCTCCTGCAGTTCGCACCTGCCTACCTGAAGCACAACGAGCGCGCCAAGTTCACCGACCACGCCGCGGCCCAGGGGATCGGCCTGAAGCACAACGGCCTGAAGCCCGACAGTGGTGCTGCTGTCCGCGATGGCACGTACGAGTATGACCCCATGTTCAAGTGGGGAGCTCAGGTGGCTCTGGGCTGGGAGGGCTACGACGCTCAATGGAACTCCATGCCCGATGAGGAGCACACGCTGTGGGGCATCTACAACGGCCTGAACAAGCACCCTGACTACATGGCGCTGGACTCTGGCATTGTCACGGACCAGGTCCGCTGGCCCATCCTCCGCTTTGCCAACGATCACCTGGGACGCACGCTGGAGGACACACCCAGCGTCTGGG
>CBDURC010000301.1:0-3454 GCA_965369635.1 uncultured Anaerolineales bacterium
TTCCGCTCCAACACCTCGTCCATCTGCTTGTCCAGACGGCCGGCCACCATCTCCATCTCCGCCGTAGCCCGGTCCAGCCGCTGGCGGATGCCCTCGGCGATGCGCGCCACGTCGGTGTCGCCTGTGCCCACCAGGTCGTCCAGTGAGCGAATGGCCCGAACGCTGATCTCCTTCGATCGCGCCAGGTCCAGCAGCGCCTGCAGTTCTTCCCTCTCCTGCTTGGTGGTCGTCAGCTTGGCTTCTAGCTTCAGCTTGGCGTCCATCATCTTCTTATGCTCGGCGGTGAGGTTCTCGAATTGCGTGTCGTAGTCGGCGAGAAGACGATTGGTGGAGTTGAGCTTGCTCTGGGCCGCCATGGCCAAGGTGTCCTTGCCCTCCTGCAGGAAGAGGTCAATGTTCTTGTCCAGTTCCGTGGATTTGCCCTTGTACTCCTTGAGCCTGCGCTTGATGGTCTTCACCTGGCCGCCGATGGTGGCGACGGCGTCTTCCAGGTCCTCTAGATTGTCCTCAATCTGGCGGATGTACTGGTCGATGACGGCGACAGAATTCTGCCGCAGTGCCGCATCCACCATCGCGTGTAGGTTGGCCTTGATGAGGACACTCACTTTTTCCAACATAGATGCCATTGTTCATAACCTCCTTGTGTTTTGCTGTTCGGTGTTCGGCGTCCAGCGCCGAACTTCGAACCCTGAACCTGCAACTGTTTTGACGCCCGTATCCTAGCACAGATATCCTAGCACAGAGATGGAGCAGCCGCTTGACGCCCGCCCGACAGCAGGCTGACAGCGGGTTGGTAGATTGGTGCATTTGGGAGTAGCACCAATCTACCAATCTACCAGCCTACTGATCTACCCGCTCACCATCTTGTACCCCCGGCCGCGGATGGTGAGCAGGTAGCGGGGATTGCTGGTATCCGGCTCGATCTTGGCCCGCAAACGGCTCATCAGCTTGTCCACGCGGGCATCGTCCACTTCATCAATGTACTCCTCTCCCCACACCGTCTCGACGATCTGGTACTTGTTGCAGATTTTGTTCAGCCGGCCATAGAGGAGCAGGAGCAAGCGGTATTCTAGCTCTGTCAACGTGGGCGTCATGTGGCCATTCACGTACACATCGCCAGCGTCCACGTCTACCCACACCCCCTGCTGTCCGGGTCGCCGCGCTACATGTTCGCGCTGCACGAACTCGGCGAACAGGCGGCAGAAGAGGATCGGTTCCTCGTCCGAACCGATGAGCACGCCTTTGCGGCGTAAAGAGATCAGTTCCTCCGGTGTGGGGGTATCGCCGGGGGCGAAGAGAGCCAGCAGCCCGTCCCGTTCGTCTTTGGTCAGATCGTCCCAGGTTTTTGCGCACTCCGAGCGGAGGTTCGTATCCCGTTGCAGTTGCGCCGCTACCTCGCGGTGGATGATCCATTCCTGTGTGGCATCGCGAACCGGCTTGCCCGTTACCGGCCCCAGCACGCGGCAGACTCCTTCCAGTAGGCTGAGGTGCCCTCCCGCCCATTGTAGGATGAAGGCCACGTCGTTCGCGCTGAAGGTGACGCCCTCGTTGGCGGCGAAGGCGGAGATGAAGTTCCGGGCATCCGCTTCGTCAAACGGCTTCAGGTACCAGGTGTGATGGGCGAACAGCTCATTGAACTCTTCCACCGCCCGCCCGCTGCGGATCTCCGACAGCCGCTGGTTGGTGGCCGTCACGTAGGTCATGCTGCGCGCGTACCTGTCCTTCAGCGCCCGGAGATTGAGGAACACCTGTGCGTCGAGAGCTGCCAGCGGATCGTCGAACTCGTCGAACAGCAGCACCAGACGGCGCTGCAGTCCGTCGTTGACCACAGCCATGGCATGGGAGAAGCTCAGCGGCACCTGGAAGTCGCTGGCAGGTTGGATCAGGTTGGCGTAGGCATCCCGCACCTGGCCGAGCAGTGTTTCGGTTCCGGCCATCCCCTGGAGCGAATCCAGGAAGCAGCGCAGGATCAGCTCGTAGAAGCCCTGTTCTGTCATGTCCAGCATGTGGTTGAAGTCCACGTAGGTGAAGACGCACTCTTCTGCCTGTAGCCCCAGGTGGGCCGTCTGCACCAGCGGGTCGGCCAGCAGGCGTAGCAGATCTGACTTGCCGACATTGCTCATGCCGACGACGGAGCAGCATTCTCCTTCAGTGACACAGTCGAGGACGAAACGGACATCGGCCGGACGGGGATGGGCAACGGTCGCCGTTCTGTCTGAGTTCATGACTTCTCTCCGGTAAATCTCTGCCCCGCAAGCTTTGACGGATCGACAAGTGTGTGGTACTATGATGGTGGCGAAAGCAGAAGAAAGAGATTGCCAAGACCTCTCGGCAATCCAGGTGTTGGATCCTCTTGCTCAGGGGATGACAAGGACATTGTATCTGAACACCGCTTCCTAGGCAAACAGGGGGCGGCGTTTTGTATTGACAAGTGGACTTCAAAATGAGGTAATGACATGAGCAAACCATCTGACAAGCGGAGAACAGCTTCGAAGGGGAAACGCAGGCATGAGCCAGAGCGGAGTCAGCGACGATGGCCAACGCTACCGGTCTGGGCAGCCGCTCTGCTGGTGGGCGTGATTGCTGTGGTGGCCTACCTGGGCATCCGCGCCGGTGACTTCGTCTGGGATGACCAGATATTGCTGGTGGAGTGGCCCTACTACCGCGATCCAGCGCTCTTTTCCCAGGCACTCACGCGCAACCTGCCTTTCTCACCCAACTACTTCCGCCCTGTGGTGGCACTCACCTTCTTTGCCAACCACGCCCTGCATGGGCTCGTAGCCTCAGACTACCGTCTGACCAACGTGCTGTTTCACGCGCTAGCGTCTCTACTTGCCTACCTGCTGCTGCGTCGCTGGCTCAGCGTTGGCGGCGTGAGGGGGGATGCAGACCTGCAGCACGCGGCCAGGGAGCCGCTCCAGGAATGGCTGGCCCTCGGTTTAGCACTCCTGTTCGCCTGGCATCCCGTGCACGTGGAGGCTGTGGCCCTTACTGTGGGTCGGTTCGATCTGCTGAGCACGCTCTTCGTCCTGCTGGCTTTGGTGCTGGCCTCGCTGCGTGCGAAGAGGGGGCAAACTCAGGTGTTGTTGGCCGTGGGTACCGGTTTGGCCTTCCTGCTGGCCCTGGGCTCCAAGGAGATGGCGGTCACCTTACCCTTCCTTTTGTTGACCTTCGATGCTCTGCAGGGTGTTCGCTGGCGCCGGCGCTGGCCCATCTACCTGGCTGTCGTCGCGGCAGGGGCGATCTACCTGACGCTGCGCGCCGCTGGCCTGGGCTATCTATACCAGCCCGAGCCGGGTGCGGCGCTGCCGGCGGGCGATCCGCTCCAGCACCTGTTGCTGGTTGGCCGCTCCGTCGCCCGCTACCTGCTGCTCCTGGTCTGGCCCTTTGGCACGCTGTCGCCGATCCATTTCAGCACGCTTCCCGTGCCCCGGACCGATCCGCTGGCCTGGGT
>CBDURC010000302.1:0-3445 GCA_965369635.1 uncultured Anaerolineales bacterium
TCAAACCAGATATGATACAGATGGTTGATCGACACGACACACCTCCGAGCAGGTTTTTGCCTTTCACCATGACCTTAATCGGACTGCGTCTGTCGGTCAACTGCTTTCCTGCAGAAGTGTCAGGTAGCTAGGTATCGTTTCACAGATCGCGCTATCCGCTCTGAGAGGCATTACCACACGATGTTGAACTACATCCACTACAACCCCGTCAAGCATAGATGGGCCCGATCACCTTGCAATTGGATGGAGAGCAGTATCCACTGGTATCTGGAGCACTTCGGACGGCAGTGGCTGCGCTATGTGTGGGCCAGCTACCCTGCGCGCGACTATGGACGTGGATGGGATGACGTTGGGAGCACTGATGAACGTTGACGGCGCTGAAGCGCCTACTGCGAACCTATCGTTCGCTGCAGGGCAACTTGTCATCAGGCCGATCACAGAGCTGGCCGACTACGCCCGTGTTGAAACGCTTCAGCAAGAGGTGTGGCAGTTCGCTGCTGACACAGAGATTGTCCCCGCACACGTCCTGAAAGCGATTGCCGAAAACGGTGGCCTGCTGCTGGGCGCTTTTGGCCCGCAAGGCGAAATGGTGGGCTTCGTGTTCGGGTTCCTGGCCCGGCAGGAGGGACAGCTCAAGCATCACTCGCACATGCTGGGCATTCGGCCTTCCCATCGGAACAGTGGCACAGGATTCCGCCTCAAATGCGCCCAGCGGGAAGCCGTCCTCGAACAAGGACTGGACTGGGCCACCTGGACCTACGATCCCTTGGAAGGGCGGAACGCTTACCTCAATATCAACAAGCTGGGGGTCGTCTGCAACACCTACCTCCGCAACATGTACGGGGAGCTGCGCGACAGCCTCAACGCGGGCATCCCTTCGGACCGTTTCCAGGTGGACTGGTGGCTGCACAGCCGACGGGTGGAACGGCGGGTGAGCGGGGAGCAGACGCTCCGGACCCTGGCCAATGCCATCGCCGCCGGGGGAGAGATGGTCAACGAAACACGGCTGGCAGGCGGAGTACGGACGCCAGAGGGAAGCAAGTTGGACAGTCGCGGCACTGCCGTGCTCATCGAGATCCCTGGCGATGTGCAGGCGGTGAAGCGAGCGGACATGGACGGTGCACACCGCTGGCGACTGCACACCCGCGAGCTGTTTGAGAACTACTTCGGGAACGGATACACGGTCACCGAGTTCATCAGCGAGGTGGCAGCGGGAGAAAGGCGCAGCTTCTACCTGCTGGAGAGCGATGACCGGATTCGATAGCGCCGATCAGGACGAGCAGAGATGAGAATCGAGAGGATCACCCTACGACGCATCCAGATGCCCTTGCGCCACCCCTTCCGCACCAGCTTCGGGCAGGAGCAGACCAAGCACGCCATCATCGTGGCCGTGCAGAGCGCGGGGCTGACCGGCTACGGTGAGACGCCGGTGGCCTCCTCGCCCCTCTACTCCTACGAGACCACACAGACCGCCTGGCACATTCAACGAGACTTCCTCGTCCCTCGCCTGCTAAGGCAGGAGATCACGCGTCCGGAACAGGTGGTGAAGTTGCTGTCCCCAGTGCGCGGTCACCCCATGGCCAAGATGGGGTTGGAGGCGGCAATATGGGACTTGCTGGCCAAGGCCGGAGGATGTTCCCTGTCCAGGATGCTGGGCGGCACACGAATGCGCATCCCTTGCGGGGTGAGCATCGGCATTCAGCCTAGCCTGCCCGCTCTGCTCGAGCGGATCGGTGACTTCCTTGCTGAAGGCTACCGGCGCATCAAGCTGAAGATCGAGCCCGGCTGGGAGCTCGCTGTAGTGGAGGCGGTGCGCGGCGAGTTCGGCGATGTGCCCCTGATGCTGGACGCCAACGCCGCATTCAGCCTGGACGACGTGCCCCTCTTCCAAGCCTTGGATGCATACAATCTGATGATGGTGGAACAGCCCCTGGACCACGACGATCTCTACGAGCACAGCCTGCTACAGCGGCAAATCAAGACCCCTATCTGCCTGGACGAAAGCATCCGCCACCGCGGTGATGCCCGGGCGGCCATCGAGTGGGGGAGCTGCCAGATCATCAACATCAAGGCAGCACGCATGGGGGGACTGGTTGAGGCACGGCGGGTCCACGATCTCTGCCAGGAGCAAGGTCTGCCGGTCTGGTGCGGGGGTTTGCTGGAGACCGGCGTAGGGCGGGCGCACAACGTGGCCCTGGCCAGCCTGGGCAACTTCCACCTGCCGGGCGACATCTCGGCCAGCGACCGCTACTTCGAAGAGGACATCGTGCATCCTCCATTCGTCCTGAACCCCGACGGGACAATGGATGTGCCGCAGGGAGAGGGCATCGGCGTAGAGGTAAAGGCCGACCTGCTTCAGCGATTGACAGTCGGGTTGACGGTCCAAGATGCCGTGTTGGAGATGTAACAGATCACAGATCCAACGGCCAGCGATTGTGACTCGGAGAGCCGCCGGGGAGCGGAGGAGCACCCTTGCTCCCTTGCTCCCCTGCCCCTCGGCTCCTCTGCTGGAGCACGGGAAAATAGACGCGGTGTGGCAAACCGATGGTATTGGAGACGTCACCGAAATTGATCTCCAGGCAGGTGTTGGCCCTCACTTGCGCCTGGATCTTGTTCGGCGTTGTGGAACGGTATCCCGGCGGATCGATCTCCTGCACCACGTAATTCTGGGGAGGCAGGTTGATGACCCGGTATCGTCCCTCTTCCACAGGCATGATTGCATAGAAATCGCCGTCGGCATTTCTGATCTCCACTTGCCCTCCCATCAGGAGAGGTTCCTGTGGAGATTGCCAGGTGGCATCAAGGTTCAGGTCGTGCCAGATGCTGCCAGTGATTTCGCCCGTGCTAGGCGTGGCCGTCGGCGTATGGGTAGGCAGTGGCGTTGCCGTTGGCGTGTGTGTCGCTGTTGGCGTCGGTGTGAGCGTAGGTGTCACCGTAGGTGTAAACGTCGGCGTCGGAGTTGGCGTTTCGGTGGGCGTCGGTGTCGCCGTTGGTGTGTGCGTCGGCGTAGCCGTTGGCGTGTGCGTTGGTGTCACCGTCGGAGTATGGGAGGGCGTTGCGGTGGGGGTGCGCGTCGCAGTAGCCGTCAGCGTGCGGGTGGCAGTGGAAGTCGGCGTGTGAGTAGGTGTCGCGCTAGGGGCCGGTGTTGGCGTAGGCGTCGCGCTGGGCAGCAACGTGGGAGTAGGCGTCGCGGTAGGTGCAAGCGTTGGCGTCGGAGTTGGCGTCTCGCTGGGTGTCGGTGTCGCCGTTGATGTGTGCGTCGGCGTAGTTGTCGGCGTATGGGTAGGTGCGTCCGTGGGCGTGTGCGTTGGTGTCACCGTCGGAGTATGCGAGGGCGTTGCGGTGGGGGTGCGCGTCGCAGTAGCCGTCGGCGTGCGGGTGGCGGTAGGCGTCGGGGTGCTGGTCACCGGATCGCCTGGCTCACTTTGCAGCAGCAATGTCCCAT
>CBDURC010000303.1:0-3426 GCA_965369635.1 uncultured Anaerolineales bacterium
AGTTGTTGCTCCCGATACCGTCTCCGCTCCCCAGAACGTGGGTGTCCAGCGCTGCATCGGGCACCGCGTCGAGCGCAGTCACCGCCAGTGGATGCGGGACGATGACCGGGTGGTCGGCGGGGTACCCTGGCACCACCAAGCCGACGGCAGGTGTCCCCAGCCGGGCGGCGACGTGGGCACGGAGAAGTTCGCTACTCATGTTCCCGCTCAGATCCCAGGCCATCACCTTGGCCCAGGTGAGGGTGTCCAGAACCGTCCAGGGCTCCGGTTCGAGTTTGACGCCAGTGAGCCCCAGGATGGTGAACTCCAATCCCAGGCGGCCCTGGCGGGCGGAGATGTGGGCGTTGACCCCCTCGGCGTAGGCCTCCAGCGCCGCCCTGCTCTCATCATCCAGGAGTTCCAGTTCCTGGGCGGCGGTGCGATGCCAGCCCAACGTGCGGATGAAGCGGTCAGAGTCCAGCGCGGATTCGCCCAGGACCTCCGCCAGTCGGCCGGAGCCGATCCTCCGCCAGAACTCCATCTGCCAGAAGCGATCTTGAGCGTGCGTGTAGCCCTGGGCGAAAAAGAGGTCGTGGGAGTTGCTGGCGTAGACGTGGGGGATCCCCCAGCTATCGCGGATGATGGTGACCTCCGCCTGCAAGCCGTCTGCCTGGGCTGTGCCCTCGATCTGGGGCCAGGAGCGGCGCACGGTGACGAAGCCGTAGCCGAAACCGGTCAGTCCCAGCAGCAGCACGAAGGCGACGATCCCAATGATGACCTTGGAAAGCGTTCGCATGTTATGATCTCCCATGCGTATTGCCGAGAGGCGTCCCCGCCTCGCTTCGGCGTGGCTGACCTCACTGTTATCGCATCGAAGTTCTCGGTCAGCCAACGGAGCTTGTTGAGAACTCGTTGGGCTACAGGCTTGTCCAGGCCGCCCAGGTCGTCTCTGGCCTCGGGCATCCATTCCAGCCTATACACATGACCACTCCAGGCCAAGTTGAGCGGCAACTTCTTGGACAGAGATGGTTCTGGCTCCCTCCTCTTCTGCCTTCAGGGAACGTCGAAGCCTGGTCCCTATTCCTTCTCGCAGTTCCAGCCCTTCGTCCGGGTCACCGAGCATCTCCAACAGCTTCCACTCCACCGTGGCTTCAATGAACTGCTTGAATTCGTCTACTGTCAATTCGGCCACTCTTGTGCTCATAGTGAACTCCTCCAACTCCATCGCCTTCGTCGGCTTCATCGGCTGATTCACGTCTGTACGCGCAGCACCCGGTCGTGGCCGGCATAGTCGGGCACGACGTCCACGCTGGCCCGGGGGAAGTGCTGGTGGGCCAACTTGCGTACCGCTTGCCCCTGCTCCGCCCCCATCTCCAGAAAGATCGCGCCGCCGGGCTGCAGATGCGCCGCTGCCTGTGCCAGCAACCGCCGCATCTGCCGCAGACCATCGGGGCCGCCGTCGAGCGCCGCCCGCGGCTCGTAGTCCCGCACCTCGGGTTCTAGCGTCGCCAGTTCGTCGCTGCGCACATAGGGCAGGTTGGCAACGATGACATCAACCCTCTCCGGCAATGGTTCCAGCAGGTCTCCTCGCAACAGCCGCACCTGTCCTTCGACGCCGTGATGGGTCACGTTCGCTGCTGCCACCTCCAGGACGTCGGCGGAGGAATCCAGAGCATAGACGGTGGCCCGTGGCAGGTGGACGGCCAAGGCGACGGCCACGCAGCCAGAGCCTGTGCCTACGTCGGCGATGGTCTGTGGACAGTGGATGGGGGATAGGGGATGAGGAATGGGAGATGAGTCCTCCCGTATCTCGTGAGTCGCAACCCCTGACCCTCCTTCCCGCATTCGCTCTCGAGCCCAATCGAGCGTATGCTCCACCAGCAACTCTGTCTCCGGCCTGGGGACCAGCACGCGACGGTCAACGAGGAAATCGAGGCCGTAGAACTCCCTGCGGCCCAGGATGTAGGCCAGAGGCTCGCGGGCCTGCCGCCGCGCCAGAAGTGGTGTGAACTGTTCCCACTCTGCCGCCGTCAGCGCGCGCTCGGGATGTGCCAGCAGCCGCGTCCGATCCCAGTCTAGCACCTGTGCCAGCAGCAGTTCGGCGTCAAGCTGAGGGGAGTCGCAGCCGGCAAGATGCAGGATGCGTGATGCATGACCCAAGACATGCCCCACGCGCTGCTCGCTATCTGTCTCTGGCTTCTTGCCCCTTGCCTCTTGCCTCTTGCATCCTATCATTCTGTGCCGACGGCCTGCAGCTTCTCCGCCTGCTCCGTCGTCGCCAGCTCGTCAATGAACTCATCCAGGTCGCCCTTCAGTACCTGCTCAAGGCGGTAGACGGTCTTGCCGATGCGGTGATCGGTCACCCGATTCTGGGGGAAGTTGTAGGTGCGGATCTTCTCGCTGCGCTCACCGGTGCCCACTTGCAGTCGCCGCGCCTGGTCTTGTTCATTAACCTGCTGCTGTCGCTCGATTTCATAGAGACGGGAACGCAGCACCGCCAGCGCCCGCAGCTTATTCTGCGTCTGCGAACGCTCACTCTCGCAAGAGACGACCAGGCCGCTGGGCTTGTGCGTGACGCGCACCGCGGTGGCGTTCTTCTGCATGTGCTGTCCGCCCGGGCCTGACGAGCAATAGACCACGATCTCCAGCTCGGCCGGGTTGATGGATACCTCCACCTCGTCCATTTCCGGCAGCACGGCCACCGTTGCCGTGGAAGTGTGGATGCGCCCTTGCGATTCGGTCTCCGGCACCCGCTGCACGCGGTGCACGCCGCTCTCGTACTTCAGCCGCGAGTACGCCCCGCGTCCCCGCACCTGGAGAATGACCTGCTTGAAACCGCCAATGCCTGTGCGGTGCGTGCTGAGGAGGTCTGTCTTCCACCGCCGCGCCTCGGCGTAGCGCTCGTACATGCGGTACAGATCGGCAGCGAACAGCCCCGCTTCGTTGCCACCGGTACCGGCGCGGATCTCCATGATGACGTTCTTTGCATCGTTGGGATCCTTGGGCAAGAGCATCAGCCGTAGCTTCTGCCACAGCTCTTCCTGCTCTCGCTCCAGCGACTCCGCCTCCGACCGGACCAGTTCCAGCATCTCAGGATCGGTCTCATCTTCTAGCAGCCCCTGCGTCTCAGCCGATTCCTTCTCCACAACCCGATAACGGCGGTAGTTCTGCACCAGTCCCTCGATCCCCGATTGCTCGCGAGCCAGCTTCGCTATCCGCTCGTGATCCATGACCACTTCGGGGTCGGCCATCAGTCTATTCAGTTCTTCGTATCGTTCCTCGATCTTCGCCAGCTTGTCTAGCATCTTTTCACCTCATTGCTCGCGTCCGAATCGCGAGCTTCTGGATTGTAGCATCTCCTTGGCGAAAAGGCAAGCGGCCAGGCTCGCCACCAGCAATTCTCAATGTGGCGAGGAGATGATAGAATAGGCTGGAGAGACATCGAAA
>CBDURC010000304.1:0-3381 GCA_965369635.1 uncultured Anaerolineales bacterium
GCCGACTTCATGGAATGGAATGCGTTCTGCAAGATGAGGCAGCGCATTCTTTCCCGCCTGAACATCCTGGGTGGCGATGGCGGCGATGGCGGCGATGGATGAGATCACGTCCTATCTGGCCGATGTCGAGGCGGCGCTGATCAGCAGTCCGGCCATCGCTGATTTCGAAGTTGTACGCTCTTGGGCCAACACCGACGATGGCTACATCCGTGTGCAGGCCACGTTGGCCAACGGCGACTTTCTGGAAGCCAGTGAGTACTTTGCTTTCCAGGGCGGTTATCTGGTGACGAGAGAACGTAATCGCCGGCAGGCCAATGAGCCTGATTCAGTTGCTGGCTGTTCTGGAGGCCGAGCTATCGCCTGAGCTCCACGAACTGCCTGAAGGATAGGTTAGTGGTAGTGACCCTCAGTCACGCTGCTGCGCCAGCGCCAGGATGTCTCCCAGCACGCCGCCTGCGGTTACCTCTGGCCCTGCTCCTGGCCCGACGATGACCAGCGGGTGGTCTGCGTATCGCTTCGTATGGAACAGCACGATGTTGTCAGGGCCGCGCAGCGCGGCCATCAGATCCTCTTTGCCTACCTCTCGCCAGCCCACCTTGCAGCAGCCCCCCTCCACTTCCGCCACGTAGCGCAGGACGCGGCCGCGAGCGCGGGCTGCGGCGACTCGCTGCTCGTACTCCCCATCCAGTTTCTCCAGCGTGGCCATGAATTCCTCCACGGGGAGGCCAGCCATCTCCGCTGGGAAGAGGGCTTCCACTTCCACGTCGGCTAGCTCCAACTCGTGGCCCAGCATGCGGGCCAGGATGAGGGCTTTGCGCGCCACGTCCATGCCGCCCAGGTCTTCGCGAGGGTCTGGCTCGGTGTAGCCGAGTGCCTTCGCTTCCCGCACTCCGGCCGAGAAGGACATTTCCTCTTGCAGGCAATGGCAGAGGTAGCCCAGCGTGCCGCTGAAGCAGCCTTCAATGCGCTGCACCTCGTCGCCGGTATCGAGCAGTGTCCGCAGGGTGGCGATAACCGGCAGGCCCGCGCCCACTGTGGCCTCGTAGCGCAGCCGTCGGCCGGCTGTGTCCATCAGCCGCTGATATGAAGGCAGCGGCACAACCAGTGGCTTCTTGTTAGAGAGCACCGCCCCCCAGCCTAGCCGCAGCGCAGCCTCCAGGAACGTTTCCATGCCGTCGGCCGCCGTGACGTCCACCAGGATGCCATCATCGAACCCTGCGAACCCAGACCTGACAGGTTTCCAAGAACCTGTCAGGTCTCCTATTGGTTGGCCGAAGGGCAGATCGGCGATCCGCCGGCCCTTGATCTGCACGATCTCATCCAGTTGCTCCTCGTCCAAGCCATTCTCAGCCCAGGCCAGGCCGTCAATGTCGGCGATGGCCGTGTAGGTCAACCGCAGCCCCAACTTCTGTTCGATCTGCTGCCGTTGCGCTCGCACCATCTTCGCCAGCGCTCCCCCCACCTGGCCGATGCCCAGTTGCACCAGTGCTATTCGCTTCATCTACCCCTGTCTCCCTGTCCTCTCGTTTCCTTATTCCCTCGTCTTCTCGTTTCCCTGTTCTCCCTGTTTCCTTGTCACCTTGTCTTCCCGTCTCCCTGTCCCTGCTATCTCGCCCAGTCGGAGGTCCTGGTGAATGGCTCGCACGGCGTCGTCGGCGTCCCTTTCACTCACCACGAGGGAAAGGTTGTATTTGGACGAACCCTGGGCTATAGAGATGACGTTGATCCCCCTTGTCCCCAGCGCGCCGAAAACCCTGGCTCCCACGCCGGGAGTCTCCTTGAGCCCCGCACCCACCACGGCGATGATGGCCACCTCCCTCTGAGCCCAGATGCGGTCTACGTTGCGGCGAGCCAGCTCCAACTCGAAGGCTGTCTCCAGCGCCGCCAGCGCCCGTGCCATCGCCTCCTGGCGGATGATGAAGCAGATGTTCTGCTCCGACGAGGACTGGGAGATCATGAGCACGCTGATCCCCTCACTGGCTACGGCAGCAAAAAGCTTGGCCGCGATGCCTGGCACGCCGATCATCCCCCGGCCCTCAACGGTAACCAGGCTCAGTCCCTTGATGGAGGTGATGCCCTTGACAGCGTGGGTGTTGGGCTGTTCCTCGGCCAGCACCAGCGTACCCGGATGGTCGGGGTTGAAGGTGTTAAGGATGCGCAGCGGGATACCCCGCTCCACCGCCGGCAGAATGGTCTTGGGATGCAGCACCTTGGCCCCGAAGTAGGACAGTTCCGCTGCCTCACCGTAAGAGATATCGGGCAGCGTGCGGGCATCGGGCACGATGCGCGGGTCGGCAGTCAGCACGCCGTCCACGTCGGTCCAGATCCAGATTTCGGGACTGTCCAGGCAACTGCCCAGGATGGCCGCGCTGTAGTCGCTGCCGCCCCGCCCCAGCGTCGTCGTGGTGCCCTCAGCGGTAGCGCCAATGTAGCCGGTCACCACCGGCACCACCCCCTCTTCCAGGAAAGGCAATAGCACAGCCCGCGTGCGCTCGCAGGTCTCTTCCATCAGCGGGGAGGCTGCGCCGTAGTGGTCGTCGGTGACGAGGAGGTTGGTCGCCTCCACCGCCTGGGCCGGCACGGTTCGCTCGCGCAAGGCGGCGGCCACGAGGCGCGCCGACAGCCGCTCTCCAAAGGAGGCCACCGCATCCAGCCCCCGCGCCGTCAATTCGCCCAATACGAAGATGGCCTGACAGAGGTTCTCGAAGTCGCTGACCAGGGCATCTATCTCCCATAGCAGCGGTGCCTGCCGCCCGGTGCTGTCCACCAGCGCCTCCACGACGCCTCGGTGCAGGTGGCGCAGCTCGTTGGCCACCTGACGGAAGGTCTCGCCGTCTCGTCGCTCCGCCGATTGCGCTGCCGAGATCAGAGAATCTGTCACCCCGCTCATGGCGGAAACAACGACGATCGCCTGTTGCCTGTTGCGTGATTCGTGTTTGCCTTGCGCTGGGGAAGCATGGCGCAAACTGCCTTCGCGGAAGCGGTTCACGATCTCCGCCACCTGGGCGATCTGCTCTGCCCCGCCCACCGATGTGCCGCCGAACTTCATTACGATCATCTCACCTTCCCCCGCAGTGCTTCCTCTACTGCCTTCAGCGTCGGTTCAATGACCTGGGGCGGGTTGGCGCAGGCCGGTTCGATCCCCTCCAGTCGGCCCAGGTGATAGTCCACAGTGGCTCCGGGGTCCTTCAGCAGGTGGCCGGTGAGGATGGCCACTACCGACTCGCCTCGCCGGATGACCCCTTTCGCTGCCAGGTGTCGAGCGCCAGCTACCGCCGCCGCCGATGCTGGCTCACAGCCGATGCCCGCCGCGTCCACCTGCGCCTTGGCGTCCATGATCTCGCCGTCGCTCACCTCGGTGACCAGGCCATTTGTCCAGCG
>CBDURC010000305.1:0-3297 GCA_965369635.1 uncultured Anaerolineales bacterium
TGGCGATTCCTCCTCGAGAGTACCATTCCACCTGCACCAGATGGTGGCCGGTGCCCACGGCCAGGAACTCCCCCACGAAGGTGTGCTGGGTGTCCTTCAGCCAGTTGTCAATGACCAGCCAGTCGTCCAAGCGCAGCCGGGTCCCGTCACCGCCCTTGATGGTGAAGCGGTAGTCGCCCGCGCTCAGGTAGAGACTGCGGGTCCAGCGCACCGAGAAGTTGTCATCGGGCAGGCCGGGGCCGGGCGAGCCCAAGCCCCAGTTGAAGTCAATCGCCGCGTCATCTCTCACGAGGACCGGCGGCGGATCCAGGTAGATGTCCCTGTAGTATTCCCCGCGCCAGTGGTGATAGATGTCCGTCCGCTGCCACCACACGTTCACGGCCGCGTCGCCCAGGTGTTCGTAGTACTCCACCTTGACTGTGTGTGGTCCTTCGCCTACGTTGCCGAAGTCGGCGCTGTTGGAGGTCGGGCCGGCGTGCCATTGATCGATGATCAGCCAGTCATCCAGCCAGACCTTGATGCCATCGTCGGCGTTGGCGACGAAGCGGTAGTCTCCCTGGTCGAAATGGACGGTGCGCGTCCAGCGAATGGAGAAATCATCCGCCGGCAGGCCGAAGGCGGGTGGCTTGTCGCCCCAGTTGAAGTCTATGGATCGGTCGTTGCGCACCAGGGCAGGGGTGCCCTTCAGCTCAAGACGGGGGTAGTACTCGCCTCGCCATTCGGTGATCACCGGTATGGGCTGGGGCGTTGGCGCCGGCGTTGGCGCCGGTGTGGGCGACGGGGCCACGGGGACCACCGCGACCTTCGCCAACGGCCCGGTGGCCTCCACCAAGCCTGAGAATATCCAGAGTGCGCGTCCGGCGGGGCAGCAGATCTGCCACCAGGTGCTGGCCTCGTTGCGCCCGACGATGTCGTAGATCTCCTCACCAAACACCTTGGTGATGGCAGGGTAGGTCGTGGATGGTCCTGTGCGTACGTTCACTACACTACCCCTGATGAGTGCCTCTGGCGCTGTCTCGGTTACGGGTACAGGCATCGCCTCTCCCCCTACAGCAGCGATCTCGCTGACGACGATTTGGCGGTCGTTGAAATCCGGGGCATCCTCTCGTAGCGTGCCCCAGACTTTCACCAGTCGCCCACGCAGGTCGAGAATCTGCTGTTCGACGGCGGCGGTCTGGCCGGCAATGCCATATACCTCGCCGTCGTTGCGGACGAAGTAGTCGTCGTAGGCGGGTCTGTCGTAGCTGTATACCGCACCAACCCAGCCGTAGACCTCGGCCTCCTGTTGCGGCGGTGCGGCCCCGATCGCGCCTGCAGCCGCCAGCGTTAGCAATAGCATCAAGGCCAGGATGCGTTGTCTGTTCATTGTGATTCTCCTTTCTCCTCGTTGCCCTCGGGCGAAGCCCATGCAAGTCCAGACATGGCTGAGCGCTGACGTTCGCTGGAGACGACCGATCAGCGTCTTGTTCGTTGCAGCGTCTGCAACACGCTACCGATCTCTTCCACTCTGGGGATGACGAAGTCTACGTCCGCGCCATTGTCGCCATCCACCAACACGGTGATCATGTCCAAGGGCTGGGCCGGGCGCAGATTGCGCACGCTGTCCTCTACCAGGATGCACTCCGGCCCCTCGGCCCCCAGCATCTCCAGCAGGCGAGGGTAGAGTTCGGGGGCTGGCTTGCTGACGTAGCCCATGTCCCGTACGTCCAAGATGGGTGAGAAGTGGTGACGGATGCCCAGCGCCCTCAGCACCCGCTCGGCATGGGCTCGCGTGCCGTTGGTCCAGATGGCTTTGGGCAGGGGGATGGCATCCAGGACACTGTCCAGCTCGGCGTTCGCTCGCAGGTAGCGCTGCACGCGGATGTCGTGCACGTACGCCAGGTAGTCGTCAGGGTCGATGAGCTGATGCCGTAGTAGCCCGGCCGTGGTAGTGCCGTACTCAACCAGGTAGCGGCGGCGCAGCGCGCTGGCTTCCTCGCTGTCCATCCCCAGCCGCTCCGTCATGTAGCGGAGGATCAGTCGCAGGACTTCTTCCATCACGCCGCTGCCGCGTGGGTAGAGTGTATCGTCGAGGTCGAAGATGATATAACGCAGGGAGTAGGGCATCGTCAGTCCCAGTGGGAGTATCGTGTGGCGTTCCAAGACGGCGGCGGCAGGCGAACCCATCCGTATTGTAACCCCCATTCCGTCAAAAGTCAAGGTGGACTGAATGCATACAACGCGCAGCAGATTGACGACTCTGCAAGATGTGCTGTAATCACCAGAACTGAAGACAGCCTTCTGCAAGCCCGAGCCAGAAGTACACGTACGGAACCGGGAGGGGGTTTCTGCAGTGCGATGTCGGCATCGTTGCCGTTGTGCTCGGAACGTGCTATAATACGACAATAGACAGGTGATCGGCATCTGCAAGTTCCTACGCCTTCTTTGCCAGCCGAGCCATCGTCAACTGCTCCGGAACAGAGTGGCCATGACGCTTCCTCCAGAAATCACGGTCACCGTCCGCCAGGTCAGACCACACCCTGGCAGGGGGGATCAATACTTCACTGTGACCACCGCCGGCAGTGGTGCCCAGATCTGCCGCAACCTCTTCAGCTATCCATCCGGACCGCTGATCCACCTGGATCTGCTGTGGACGTCGGAGGGGGGCGGGCGGGGCCAGTCCCGTGGGCAGGCGAGCAGGAGGGCCGGCCGACAACGGCGACAGCAGCAGGAAGAGAAGCTGGCAGCCTGCGGCCAACACCTCTACAGCCTCATCTTCGGCGACGGCGAGCAGTTCAAGGGGTTTCTGCGCCGTAATGCGGTCGACCACCGCCAGGCCCGCCTGACCCTGGCCCTGCACGGCAACGCCATGGCCCTGTGGAGCGTGCCCTGGGAGCTCCTGCATGATGGCGAGGAGTTCCTGGCGCTCAGCGGACGCTTCCTGTTCAGCCGCGTGCCGCTGGGGTGTGCGCAGATGAGCCTGCCTGCGGTGCCGCCGCCGCTGCGGTTACTGGTGGTGGTCGCTTCGCCCCATGACCAACCGGAGTTGGAGGCCGACGAAGAGCTGGGCGTCCTGCAGACGGCGCTGGACAGGCCGGTGCGGGAGGGGCGCGTCCAGGTGGAGTACCTGGAAGATGCCACGTTGGACGGGATCGGCGAGGCGCTGCGCCGCTTCCAGCCCCACGTGTGGCATCACATTGGCCATGGAGTCCGTCACAGGCAGGATGCGTGGGACTACCTGGCCCTGGAGGATCACCACGGGCGGACACGACCGGCGGACATCGGGGATCTCTATCGGCTGCGTCATGGCGCCCGGGA
>CBDURC010000306.1:0-3259 GCA_965369635.1 uncultured Anaerolineales bacterium
CGCTTGCGGTAGAGCCGCCTGTCTGCGATCACCCAGGCCAGCAGCACCAGGCCAACAGCCTCGAAGGCCACCAGTTTGGGCTCGTTGCGGATGATGTCGCCGTAGGCTTTCAGGAATGCGCCGGGCGAGCCGATGTCCTTCCACTGGTGAAACCGGAGCCCGCGCAGCGGCCAGAGCAGTGTGTCACCGAAGCCCCACATGCGGTCGGCGACCAGGTGTCCCGAAAAGGCCAGCAGATACGGGAGCCAGCGGCGCACTCGCTTGGTGGCTGCCGTGCCCCCCCATACGGCCAGGTGTAGCAGGAGAGTATGTCCATACAGCAGCGCGGCGTGCGAATCGGGGAGGGCAAAGATGGCCAGGGGCTTGTCGATCAGGTCGGGCAAGATGGCGGCCAGCGCCAACAGGCGGTAGTCGAGGTTCTGCCAGCGACGGCCCAGCGGCGAACGTTGCAGCGCATTCGCCGCAGCCCAGGTGAACTCCACGTGCGCAGAGGGTAGCATGTCGGCCTTTCTGAGCAGTCAATGTCATTAGGTTGAGGTGTAGCATAGGGCCTTGTGCCCGTTTTTTGCCGCCACAAGACGCCCACAAGGGGCTAAACTACGCTTAACTTGATGACATTGTCTGAGCAGTAGGGGCAATCCCTTGCGGTTGCCCCCACGGGGTTTTGCACTTCAAGCCTTCGCCAGGCTGGAGTAGAGGTCCACGATCCTGTCGCCTGTGCTCGGCCAGCCGTAGCACTGGGCCACCCTCTGCGCCTGCCGGCCCAGCCGCTCCCGCAGCTCTGGGTCCTGGATCAGGCGGATGATCTCCTGGGCCAGCGCCTCGGGATTCCGTTCGGGGACGTGCAGGCCGGTGACGCCGTGCAGCACGGTGTAGGTCAGCCCACCGACGCGGGACGCAACGACCGGCGTGCCGCAGGCCATCGCCTCCAGCGCCACCATGCCGAAGGACTCGTAGTGGGAGGGCATCACCACCACGTCGGCGGCCGAGTAGTAGTCGGGCAAGGCATCCTGGGCACGAGCGCCGAGGAAGGTCACCAACTCCTCGATCCCCAACTCCGCTCGTAAGCGATGCAGGCGGGCCATCTCCGCGTCCAGCGCTCCCGGGTCCACATCGGCATTGCCGCCGATGATGGCCACGCACAGTTCCTCTCGCCAGGGAGGGAATTGCTGCGTCACCACGGCCATGGCGCGCAGCAACGTGTCAATGCCCTTCAGTGCCTCGATGCGGCCCACGAACAGCACCACGTGCTGCTCGGGACACAGTCCCAGGTGGGCCTTGGCTTCTACGCTCTGGCGGGGATAGAAGAGCTCCAGGTCAACGCCTGGGGGGATAACCTCGACCTTGCAGGGATCCGCGCCGTAGAGCGAGGCCATCTGCGCCTTTTCCAGAGGACTGGCGGCCACCAGCCGGTCGGCAGCGCGCATGATCTCCGCCTCGGAGGTGATGCGGCGTTCGCTCTCCCGCTCCTCAGGTCGCTGAGCCACCATGTCCTTCAGCTTGCCCAGGGTGTGGAACATGTGCACGAAGGGGGTACCCCAGGCAGCCCGCAGTTCCTGCGCCACCAGGCCAGAAAGCCAATAGTGGCTATGGATGACGTCGTAGCGGCGGCCCGACTCGGCAGCGTACCGTTTCACTCCCTCCACGAACTCTGTCAGGTGGTCGTAGACCAGGTTCTTGGGGTAGGGTTCCTCGGGGCCGGCGGGGACGTGGAAGACGTTGCCCCCGGGTCCCAGATCGTCCGTGCAGACGCGGGGCACGTTGGGGTTCTGCGAGCGGGTGAAGACATCCACGGTGATGCCGCGGCGAGCGAGCTCGCGGCTGAGCTCACGCACGTAGACATTCATGCCGCCGGTGTCTTTGCCGCCCAGCATGGCCCGGGGACAGGTGTGCACGCTCAACATGCAGACCTGGCTTATCTGCCCGTCGTGCATCTGGCCTCCTGCATCTTGCTCCTGGCTCCTTGCCCGCGGCATCATGCCTCCTGCCTGGTGATCAGTGTGCGGTACACCTTCGTCTCGTGCGCGCCGAAGCGGGTCTTGTAGACCTCATCACCTTGCAAGAAGTCGAACTTGGCCCGTCCCAATTCGATAGCGTGACGGATGCAGTAGGCCAGCAGGACGATGCCTGGGCTGATGGCCCGGTATCGCTGCGGGTCGTAACCGGAGTTGTAGACCAGGATGCTGTCGCTGTAGTCGAAGCAGAGGATCGTCGCCGCTTTCTCTCCGTTCACCTCCAGGAACGAAAGCTGCAGCCAGCCAGCGTCCAGCATGGCGCGTGCGGCGGCGTGGAAGAAGGCTTGCATCGGCGGCTCCATGAACTGATCCTTGTCCGTCTGACTCAGGCGGTGCAATTCGATGAAGTCGTCCATCTCCGCCGCCAGGTCATGAGTGTGGCCAACGATGGTCCAATTCACGTCGCCCGCTTCCTGAGCGCGCCGCAGTTTGCGCCGCACCTCGTGCCGCTGCTTCTTGCTCAACCGCGCCAGGTAAGCTTCCCACGAGTCGGGCAGGTCAATGATGGGGCAGACGTCCTCTTCGACGGTGGTGGCCGCGTAGCCGCGCTCCCGCGCCAGGTCGGGCAGCAAGCGGTGGATCTGCGAGCTTTCGGGGAGATTGCAGAGGTCGAGCACGTCCCAGGGGGGCGCTTCGTCGCTGCTCAACCAGTCCAGAAAGGCCGCGTAGACCTCCGGTTCGCGCCCGGCGGCCACTATCATGTCCAGGTAGTCGGAGACTTCGAGGCAACCGACCAACGTGAGCCGCTGCTCGCCGCCCTCCGTCGTTTCCAGATACAGCGGAGCGATGCCGATAAGGTCGCCTCCGTCGTCTCGCCAGGCCAGCAGCCACAGATCGCCGCTACCCAGGTGCGTCCACCAGGTGCTTTGCCATTCCCAGGTGAGGAAGAGGGTGTCGAAGCGAGTGCGGGCCAGCAGCGCGTTCCACTCCTGGCGCAGCGCGGCGAAGCCGGTCTCGTCTCGATAGAGGGTGAGTTGCATGTGCTGGTCTCCGTGGTCTCCTGTGCCCTACTCGCGGGCACTGATGAAAAGCATTGAAGCAAAGTTACTACTCAGCCTATGCTCCCAGCCCCCGTCCCGGGGGCGGCTTGTGCGGCAAATGGCTGCTCAAAACGAGATACTCTCGCCAGAGCCGCCCTCGAGGACGAGGGCTGAGAGCCTAAAACATCCAATTCCGTGGCAGCCTGAGATGCGTCCACCAGGTGCTTTGCCATTCCCAGGTGAGGAAGAGGGTGTCGAAGCGAG
>CBDURC010000307.1:0-3252 GCA_965369635.1 uncultured Anaerolineales bacterium
GGTGATACGGGCGGCGTCCAGACTGGCATCGCGCAATGCCTGACGAATCCCTTGCGAGAGCGTAACCTTGCGGGCGGCGTAGGCGATGAGTCGTGCGGTCAGGGCCATTTCTCGCAGGGTGAGCTCCTGGGGGTGGCCCGGCGCCAGGGCATCGAAGGTAGTAGCGGCTTTCTCGGCCAGGGCACGCATCTCCGTCAGCGTCTGGGGTGGAAGGCCGTCGATGGTCTCGCCGGTCAGTGGATCGTCGAAGAGGGCCAGGACGGTATGGGAGCGATTGGGCCGCGGCAGGCCGGGCAGAGTGTTGGTGCGGGCCAGTTGGTGGACAGCAGCCAGGATGCGTTCATGCTGGGGGCCAAAGAAGAGTGGGCCGAAGGCTGCCTCGAACTCCTCGTCACTCGTTGTCCCCCCGCTCCAACCCTGGGCCGCGCCGAAGAGGTACCCATACCAACTCAGACCCAGCGGTTGGTAGTGCCCGTAGTCGCCCCAATCGGTGTTAAGCATCCCCAGGGCGCCTGCGGCCACGCCATCGCGCACCAGGTTGCGGATGTTCACGTTCGCATTGTACAGGCGCGGGAACAGGGTGTTCCACGACGACGTGCCCGGGCAGACCCAGAAGGTGCGTCCCGAGTCGCCGAAGGTGCGCACGGTGGGATACTCGTCGGCGGCCTCGTAGCACCAGTCCAAGAGAGTGACGTCCTCCGGCAGCTCGGTGATCAGCTCGGGATGGTGCAGCAGGATGTCGCCCCAAACCTGGATACGCCGCCCGTAGCGGGCAGCCAGCTCGCGCACGCGCAGGATGTGATTGAGGTACACCCGGCCGATCCCCATCCCCTTGGCCTCGGCCCCGGCCCCGGCCTCGGCCTGGGCTTTGCTGGCCCCCATGCCCAAGTCGTAGGTCTCGTCACAGCCTACGTTGAACGTAGTGGAAATGAACGAAGGCAGCATGTCGGCGTACAATTCGCTGAGGAGCGTGTAGCTTTCCTCGAAGGCTGGACTGAGCGTCCAGAGCAGGCCTGTCTCGGCCAGGTGCTGGTATTCTGGCAAGGCCAGCGTGTTGCGGAAATGGCCAAAGGATTGCAGATTGGGCATCAGCTCGACGTGACGGCGGCGGCAATGCTCGTCCAAAGCCAGGATGTCGTCGCTGCTGAGCGAACCGCAGCCTGCGCCGATCTTCGGATGGCGGGCGAACTGAAAAGTGTGCTCGGTGTACAGTTGCAGCACGTTGAGCTTGTAGGAACTGAGGACATCGACCAACTCTTTCAGGGTCGCCAGGGTGGGCACCTTGCCCCGCGAGACGTCAAGCATCAACCCGCGATAGACCAGCCTCGGCCAGTCGTGAACAGCGAGAGCGGGCAGATGAGCGCCGTGTAGGCGCACCACTTGGCGCAGGGTCTGGACAGCATAGAAGAGCCCAGTGGGATTGGCTGCGCAGAGGGTGATGGCCTCTGGCGTAATGGTCAAACCATAAGACTGGTCGGCCATGACCTGGGGTGCGGCGGTCTCCGTTGGCTTGATGCCGAATGCCTCAGCTTGCTTCTGGCCGCAGACGAATAGAACGACATTGTTTCCCCTGTGTGGTCTGAACTGCTTCATGACCTTCACGTCCACGCTGGCAGCCCGCCCTATTTCGTCTCTGAGTTGCCGGACGGCGAAGAGCACGTCATCGCCCGCCGCGGCCAGCAGAACGAGAAGCGTATCACCGTTCAGCTCGAATGTGCCAGCCTGAATGGCAAGCTCTTTCGGTTGCGGGAGCAGGCATAGCTTTGCTTCTTCAACCATTGAAATCCTCCGAACTCGGTGATTGGTAGACTGGTAGACTGGTAGATCGGTGCGCTAGATCAGTGAGTTGACTCCCAATGTACCAGTTTCGCAACTTTCTGTACCGGGCACTTCTCCCGCAAGTCACCAAATGGGACGCGGACAAACGCCGATGGCCGCGGACAATGGGGACAATTGGGTGAAAAAAGAAGAAGAACATCCGTGTTTGTCCGTGTTCATCCGCGTCCTAGCGAAAGTGTCCGGTAGTGAGTCGCAACTCACCAATGTACCACTTCCCCAATCTACCGACTCATCCTGATTCCCTTCTGCACGATTCGGAAGGGCATAACCGTAGCACCGGCCAGGGTGAGGGCCTGGCTCACCGCAGGCACACGCTCCGGCTCGGCGTAGGTGATCATGCAGCCGCCTCCGCCCGCGCCACAGAGCTTACTGGCCCGCGCTCCCGCTTCTTCAGCCGCGGCGATCATATTGTTGATCTCGGGTGTGGTCACCCCGTCGGCCAACCCCTTGCGGTTCTCCCACTCTACGCCCAGAAGGCGAGCGAACTCATCGAAGTCCAAACGAGCCAGGCTGTCCTGCATGGCGATGACCACTTCCTTGATCCGGCGGATGCGTGCCACGGTGTCCCCCTCTTTCTCGATGTATCGCTTCAGCATCGTCCAGTTCGTCGCCCCCGAAAAGCGGGACAGGTTGGTGAAGGAGAGTATCAGCCGCTCGTTGAGCCGCTCGATCAGGTCGTTGTCTGTGGAAAGGTCTTCGTGGTGGAAGCCATCCACGTCGAACCATATGGTGCGCACGCCGCCGAACAGCGGCGGGAAGTAGTCCTGCTTGCCCGTGGGGATGCCGATCACCTGCGCCTCGATGTTGGCGCCCAACTCAATGATCTGCTCCCTGCTCAAGCCCATTTGGTTGATCTCGTTCAAGGCCCAGGACAGGGCCATCAGCAGCGCTGAGGAGCTGCCCAGCCCCGATCCGTGCGGTGCTTCGCTGCGGGTGGTGATGTTCAATCCTCTGTGCGGGCGGTAGTAGCGCAGCGCCTTCTTGATGAGATCCAGCTTTCCTCCCATCTTCATTCTTTCCAGGCTGGCGATGTCTTCCGCCACGTCCATATCCTCTGAGCGTATCACGATCCTCGGATCGTCTCGTTCCTCTACACTCACGTGGACATAGACATCAATGGCGGCGTTGAGTGTCAGACCGCCGTCCTCGAACAGATAGAGGGGATACACGTCCAATGTGCCACCGGCCAGGTCAATGCGAGTGGGAACGGTGACGGATAGGTTCATGCTGCACTCTCCGCTGGTCTACCGCTTTCGTGATGCCGCCTGTTCTGCCGCAGAGTGTGGGCAATCGTAACTGCTCAGCCAGGCAAGAATAGGACACGGATCAACACGGATTCAACGGATATACACAGATATATCCTGAGAAATCCGCGAGAATCCGTCCAATCCGTGGGAATCCGCGTCCCATTTC
>CBDURC010000308.1:0-3249 GCA_965369635.1 uncultured Anaerolineales bacterium
CCTTGCTCTCTTGCTCCCTCGCTCCCCTGCCCCCCCCCGCTCCTCTGCTCGCTTGCTCACTCCACCAACAACGGCACAAACTCAAACTTCTCCACCGCCACCAGCCCCTGGTCGGTCAGCTTCAGCGCCGGGATGACTTCCAGTGCCAGGAAACCCAAAGTCACAAATGGCTGCTCCAGCGGCGAACCGAGGGTCCGAACGGCGTCAAGCAATTCTCTCTTCTGCGCGCACACTATCTCCAGCGGCTGATCCGACATCAGCCCGGCCACGGGAAGCGGAAGGCGGGCCAGAATGGTGTCGCCGTCCGCGGCGGCCAGGCCGCCGCGCATGTCGGCCACCGCCAGCGCTGCTGTTTCCATTGAGGCATCGTCCGCGCCGACGACGATGAGATTGTGGTGATCGTGGGCCACAGTGCTGGCGATGGCACCGCGCTTCAACCCCAGGCCACGAACGAACCCTCTGCTCATGTTGCCGGAGGCCATGTGCCGTTCGATCACGGCGATCTTCAACAGGTCACGCTCGACATCCGATTCGGCGCAGCCATCCACCAGCCGCGCCTCCTCAATGAGATGGTCGGTGATGAGCTGGTTGGGCACGATGCCGATGACGCGCACCTTATGCCCCTTGGCGGGGATGGCAAAGTCCACTGACCGCCAGTCTACATTCATCGAGCTGCGCAGGTAACTGGGGCGCACCGGCTTGTCGAGGGGCAGCCCCACCCCATCGCGGGCAACCACCTGTCCGCCGCGCAGGACGAGCTTGATATCCAGACTGTCGAAGTCATCGAAGACCACCAGGTCGGCCCGGCGACCCGGCGTGATCGCGCCGCGGTCATGAAGGCGGAACCATTCTACTGGATTGATGGTGGCCATGCGGATGGCCATGACCGGATCCAGCCCCTCGGCGATGGCCATGCGGATCATGGAGTCGATATGACCTCGCTCCAGCAGATCAACGGCGTGGCGGTCGTCAGTACAGAAGCAGAAGCGGCGGCAGTTCTGTGGCGTGACCAGCGGCAGGAGGTCGCGCAGGTTGTGGGCGTTGGTCGCCTCGCGGATAAAGATGTACATGCCCAACCGCAGCTTCTCCCGTGCCTCTTCGACGGTCGTACATTCGTGGTCCGAGCCGATGCCAGCGGCGACGTAGGCGCTAAGGTGATGTCCCGTGAGGGCCGGCGCGTGCCCGTCGAGCACGCGGCCGCGGAACGCCTCCAGTTTCTCCACCACCTCTGGGTCGCCGTGAACTACGCCAGGATAGTTCATCATCTCCGCCAGGCCGAGGACGTAGGGATCGTTCAACAGGGGCACGATGTCCTTGGCATCCAGATGCGCGCCGGAGGTGCCCATGGACGTGGCCGGCACGCACGAAGGCACCATGACGAACATGCTCAACCGGCCACCCTTGGCTTGGTCGAACATGTAGCGAATGCCATCCAGACCGTGCACGTTGGCGATTTCGTGGGGATCTACAACAACGGAGGTGGTACCGCGGGGCAGCACGGCGCGGGCAAATTCTCGCACACCGATCATGGAGCTTTCGATATGCACGTGGGCGTCAATGAATCCAGGGGCCAGGTAAGCGCCGGCCAGGTCAATTTCCTCTTTCCCCTCGTAACCCTGTCCCAACCCCACGATACGCGAGTGGGTGATGGCCACGTCGCTGGCGTACACCTCGGCGGAGAAGACGTTGACTAAACGAGCGTTGCGCAGCACCAGATCTACTTCGCCGTCGCCGCGGGCGGCGGCGATGATATCGGTAGCTTCCATCACTGGCCTCCTCTCCTGACAAGTAGACACAAGATACGAGTAGACAAGTAGACAAGAACGCGCTTACATTTTATCATACTCTGGCACGATGTCAACATGATCAGGGATAGGTTCGCGCCCTGGCGGTGCGCGTTTGCCCGTCGCGTTGTTTGGTGGTATGATAGGTGTCATAGGCTGGGCTGAGACTTGATGCTAGAATGAATGGATGGAAGATGGTCTGCGCCAGCGGGCACAGTAGTGGTAGTGGCAACACCGGGGCTCTCCTGGCAAGGGCGAGAGCCCTTTTGTTATGTAAGTTTCTTGTGCCGCCAGACGGCGGTCTAGCACAGACGGAGAGGTAAAGGAGTGGGACTAGTATGAAAACAGACACATTTCGCGGCCGGGATTTTCTGACCCTGCTGGACTGGACAAAGGAGGAAGTGGAGACGATCCTGGACGTGGCGCTGGACTTGAAGCAGCGCTACGCTCTCGGTGAGCTGCATAACCACATCCTACCTGCCAAGACACTCTTCATGATCTTCTACAACCAGAGCCTGCGCACGCGTAACAGCTTCGAGGCGGGCATGACGCAGCTCGGCGGTCACGCCCATTTCCTGGACCCCAGCAAGATCTACACGCCAGCACTGCCAGGCAAAGAGGTCGCCTACAGCACAGAACGGGTGAGCGATGTGGCCCGGGTACTGGCGCGCATGGGCGACGCCATCTCCATCCGTTGCTACGGCGACCCTGTGGATTGGGTCTACGGCGACGCGCACGAGTTGATCCGGAACTTCGCCTACTGGGCCAACATCCCCCTGCTCAACATGGAGTGCGACAAGTATCACCCCTTCCAGGCGCTGGCGGACGTTCTGACTGTCAAGGAGAAGTTCGGCGCCTTCAACGGGGTCAAGTTCGTCATGAGTTGGGCCTATAGCCCCAGCGTGCACAAGCCGCGTGCCGTGCCGCAGAGCGCCATTATCGCTGCCAGCATGATGGGCTGCGACACCGTGCTCGCGCATCCCAAAGGGATGGAGCTGGACGATGAGGTGCTGGACTCCTGTCGCAAGTACGCGGCGATGAACGGCAGTTCCTTCGAGATCAGCAACGACTTCGAGGAGGCTCTGAAGGGAGCGCATGTGGTGTATCCCAAGGCCTGGACGGCGGTCCCCATGTTCCCACCCCCCGTCGGCGAGGGGGACGACGAGAAGGCCCAGGCCATCTTCGACGCCAACAAGGACTGGATCTGCACGTCAGACCACATGGCGCTGGCCGATCCCCAGGCTATCTACATGCACTGCCTGCCCGCCGACCGCAGTTTCGAGGTCACCGACGACGTGATTGACGGCCCGCAGTCGGTAGTGTTCGACGAGGCCGAGAACCGCTTGCACGTGCAGAAGGCGGTGATGAGCCTGGTAATGAGGTAGGTTAGTGATCTGTGATCAGGTATCAGGGGGCCGACCTCTGTTTCCCAATCATCCTGATCACTGATACCCGATAACTGATA
>CBDURC010000309.1:0-3236 GCA_965369635.1 uncultured Anaerolineales bacterium
CCTGACCGGGGCAAGCCGGAACCAAACAAGGATATCTTGCCATCAAGACACGGAGAAAGATCAAAAGGGAACGTGGTGTCTTTCTGTCTTCGTGGTCAGTTCTCTTGTCGGGTGTACAAATATCTTTTCGACAACATATCATCAAAGCACCAGCGGCGAGCAGTTCGCTGGGTGATTTGGTGCAAATGCGGCTGTTGCTGCCAGTTGCCCATCCGAACAAGTGTGGTATAATGGGTTCGAAAGGCTGGGATGGCGCAGCAAATCCACGGGAAGCCCCCATCTACGGAGAGAAAGGGAGGAGATACCTATGACCATCCATTTGTACCTATCAATGATGCCCGAAGCGCTGATTGCCTCAATGCTAACTCCCGAGGAGTTCGGGGTCTACTATGCAGTTGGAACCAGGAAGAAAGCACGCGGGCAGGCCATCTTCTTTGAGATAGCCCCGGATTTCAGGAGCGACTTCCTGCGCGTCGAGGAGGGCATGCGGCGTTGTGTGCCCCACGACGATGGAAGCCCGAAACGCTCGATCTACATCTCCGTTTATCGCGTGCTGGAGCACGTCCCCTCAGATGTCATTCAAAGGCTCTATCTCGTAACCCAGGACGGGCGGGTGCTGGGCCTGGAAGCGCGCGAAGAAATCCCTGAAGACTCGGCGGGATTGCATCTCTATCAGGAGATTGCGCCTGTGCACCCCTTTGTGGTCAGCACCCTGGGCCCACGCGAATTCTACGATCTCATTGTCAAGAACCCGGTCACTCTTCTCTCCCTGCCGGCAATCTGTTTCGTAGAACTGCGGCTGGGCGAATTGGCCGAGGACCCCAAGTACGGCGCCGTGCGGGATCTACCCTATTCCAGCATTGAGCATCTGCGTCAGTGCCTGGTGGATTTGAGCACCAAGACCGTTCACACCAAAATGGTTGACCGCATCCATCCTGCCTCGTTTCCATACCGCTTGATGAAGAATGGCCTCTTCGTGGGAAATGCGGAATGGCTTCTCTACTTCCCTTTGCCATCGCGGGAGGAATTGCGCACTAAACACTACCGCTGGTGGCGCTCCGCCAACATGTAGAACCGTGAGAAGTGAAACGTAGAATGCGTTGCGTTATAGTTACGTCTTACGCACTACGTTTTGCGCATTACAGTGCAACAGGAGAAACAACTATGCCGACGTCTCAGCCCTGGGTTTTTGTCACCATCTTTGCCGGTGCCGTTTCTGTCGCCGTAGCAGTCTGGCTATATGGTTGGGTCCATCAGCAAGATGCCGGAACCAAGAAAGCTCAGGAAGTAGCGTCCTGGATTCGAGAGGGAGCGAAGTCCTATCTGCGTCGTCTCTACCTGGCCCTCACCCTCGTCGCGGTCGCGCTGGGCAGCATTATTGCGATCGTGTTCAGCTTTGACATCCAACATCTGGGCACGTCGGCGATAAGTGTTGATCCGCTGCGAGGCGGCGGAATGGCTCTGGCCTTTGTGGTCGGCGCGGTATGCTCCGCCGTCGCTGGGTACATGGGCATGTCAGTCGCCGTGGCCGCCAACGTGCGCAGCGCGGCAGCGGCCAATGAGGGCATCAACCAGTCCTTCAGGGTGGCCTTCTATGCTGGCTCGGTGATGGGCCTGGCCATGGTGGGTCTGGCTGCCATCGGCATGGGCACGGTCTACCTCCTTACCGGTGACCCCGAGATTGTCCTCGGCTTCAGCTTCGGAGCTTCGACACTGGCCTTGTTGGCTAAAGCGGGCGGCGGAATCTACACCAAGACAGCCGATATCGCGGCCGACCTGGTGGGCAAGGTCGAAATCGGCATCCCCGAGGATGACCCCCGCAACCCAGCGGTGATCGCCGATCTCGTGGGTGATAACGTCGGCGACGTGGCCGGCATGGGAGCGGACATTTTCGATAGCTACGTGGCCAGCACTGTGGCCGTCATGCTGCTGGGCGCCTCGGTCTTTGCGAATGACGCTGCCCTGCAGGCCAAGTACACTGTATTCCCCCTGGTCCTGTGCGCGCTGGGCATCGTCGCCTCGCTCATCGGCATCCGCTTCGTGCGCGTGGGCAAGAACGGCAAGCCGGGCCAGGCGCTCAACAGAGGGACGATCATGAGCTGCGGTATCTTGGCCGTGCTGACTACTGCCGTCGTGTTGCTGGGCGACTACAACCTCGGCGTGCTGTGGGCCACGCTGGCCGGGCTCGCCACAGGCATCGTCGTTGGCTTCACTTCCGATTACTTCACCTCTTCGGAACACCGTCCGGTGATCGAAACAGCCCGCGTCTCCAGCTCTGGCGCGGCCATCAACATCATCACCGGTTTCAGCTACGGACTGATCAGCACCGTCCCCTCAATCATCGGCATTGCCCTGGCGACACTGGTCTCCTACTACCTGGCAGAGCGATTTGGGCTAAGTGGCATCTACGGTGTGGGCATCAGCGCCGTGGGGATGTTGTCCATCAGTGGCATGATAGTTTCCTCCGACGCTTACGGCCCCATCGTGGACAACGCGCGGGGCATCGCCGAAATGGCCGGAATGTCGCAGAAGGTCATTGACACGGCTGACGTGCTCGACGCGGCCGGCAACACAGCCAAGGCCATCACCAAGGGCTTTGCCATCAGCGCTGCCGCCCTCACCGTACTGACGCTCTTCGCAGCCTACGCAGAGGTGATAGGGGCAAGAGGCGTGGAATTGAGCATCAGTTTGCGAGATCCGATGGTCATCGTGGGCGTGCTGCTGGGGGCAGTGACGCCGCCATTGTTCAGCGCGCTCACCATGCTCTCGGTCACGGACAACGCCTTCAAGATGATTGAGGAGATCCGGCGGCAGTTCCGTGAATATCCCGGCATCCTGGCGGGCACCGAGAAGCCCGACTATGCGGCCTGCGTGGACCTCGCCGCCCAGGGCGCACTGATGTCACTGGTGCTGCCAGGCTTCCTAGCCATTTTCCTCCCCATCCTAATCGGCTTCGTTCTCGGCCCTGAGGCCCTGGGTGGCTTCCTGGGAGGGAGCATCTTCACCGGCATCATTTTTGCCCTGCTGATGTCCAACGCTGGCGGGCTGTGGGATAATGCCAAGAAGTTCATCGAATCCGGCGAGCACGGCGGTACTGGCTCTGACGCACACAAGGCCAGCGTTGTGGCCGACACCGTCGGTGATCCCTTCAAGGATACGGCCGGCCCTTCCCTTAACACGCTCATCACCGTGATGTCCCTGGTATCTTCACTGTTTGCTCCGATCATCGCTGCTTT
>CBDURC010000310.1:0-3233 GCA_965369635.1 uncultured Anaerolineales bacterium
TACGACGGCATCGAACTCTGGAATTTCATGTCCGAGTGCAAGGCCCATATCAGCCGCAAGCCAGTGGGCTTGCTGCTCAGCCTCCTGCCTCAGCTTTTTGTCCGTGGCCCTTGGCCGGAAGTGCTCACCCTTTGGGATCGGCTGAGCGCCCAGCGGCCCATCGTGGCCATTGGCGGCTCGGACAACCACAGGGGGAGTTACCGCATCGGCCCTATCACGCGCCACGTGTTCCCCTATACCTTCACCTTCCGCACGGTGAACACCCACATCCTGACCCCGTCATCATTCGACCGCGACTTGACCCACGACCGACAGTTGGTCTACGAGGCGCTGCGGGCCGGACACGGCTGGGTCGGATACGACCTGCTCGGCTCTACAGCGGGCTTCCGCTTCCACGGACGCAGCGGCGGTCAATCGGCTATCATGGGAGACACCTTGCCCGCCGGTCAGACGGTGGAACTGGAAGCGTCCGTCCCCCGACGGGCGAAGATGCGACTGCTGCGAGATGGGCGGCCAGTTGCCCAAGCATGGGGACGCCACCTGCGCCACACGGCCGACGGCCCCGGCGTCTACCGCCTGGAAGCGTACCGCTGGGCCTGGGGCCGCTGGCGCGGCTGGATCTTCAGCAACCCCATCTACGTGCGCGATGCTCAAGCCCCTTGATCTGAAGGCCTCATCCGCCGCCTGTTCTGGGCTGGAGGATGATCTTGCAATGCGAGAGTTTCTCCAGCGCAAAGAACGTTTCATTTGCCCAAAAGACAAAACAAGATTTGCATGCACTGCGAAGTTATGGTATAATTGCAGCGGTCTGCTGACCGCCGTTCCCGCTGCTGCCGGTCAGGAGACCGGCAGAAAACAGGGGAATCTAGCATCGTCAAGATAGCCACCATGCTGATGTCCAGGTCTGAGCTTTCTATCGTTGAAGGATATCCCATTGACCACAGTAACGGATCTTCAGCAGCGAATTTCTGCTCACTTCCCCCAACTGAGCAGCAAACAAAAGCGAATCGCCCGTTTCATCTCGGACAACGAGTACTTTGTGGCCTTTGCTACCGTCAACGTGATGGGCCAAAAAACGGGCACCAGCGCGGCGACGGTAGTGCGTTTCTGTCAGGCCATTGGTTACGAAGGGTACGTTGAGTTGCAAGCGGCTATCCGCGAGCAGTTGCCCCGCTACCTGACCTACGTCGAAAAGGTGGAGAAAAGGTTAGCCAGTGCTGCGCCGGAAAACGAAGTGCTGGCGCGGGTTTTCGCCACCGATGCCAGCAACATTGAGCGCACGACCGATCTGGTGGATCCTGAGACCTTCGAGGCTGCTGTAGCGGCGATATGTCGCGCTAGCGGCATTCTGGTAGTAGGTGGCGGCCTCTCGGCTCCACCAGCCCTGTTCTTTGCCCATTCCCTGAGAATGATGGGCTTCTCCGTGAGGGTGGTGACCACGGACGGCATGCCCCTGGCGCTGGAGTTGAGCGCCTTAAGACCAACGGATCTACTGATAGGCATCAGCTTCCGGCGGTATCTACGAGGGACTGTGAAGGCGATGTACAAGGCCAAGGAGATCGGGGCCACCAGGATAGCTATCACCGACAGCGAACTGTCACCCCTGGCACGCCTGGCCGACTATCCTTTCCTGGTAGCCACCGAGGGCACAGCTCACAATCTCTCCCCGGTGGCGCCGATTTCCCTGATCAATGCCTTCGTCGCCGCTCTCTCCCTCGAGGTACAGGACCAGGCGCTGCACGCTTTGCAGCAAGTGGATGCTTCCTACAAAGAAAGCAGCCTGTTGTTGCAAGAATAGCGGGCGTGCGCAGCGCAAACCTCGGGGGGCGTGGGGGGGGGTACTTCGATCAACCCCTCCCCGGCTCACAGCCAATCGTTGCGTAGGCCCACAGTACGCGCAGCATTTCGCTGCGAGGAGGTGAGGAAATGCCACCATCGTCCAAAGTTGCGTTCGCTGCAGGAGCGTGGGCTGCTCCAATACGGATTCGTCGAGCTGGGGATTGGATGCTAGCCAGCAGCAGCTAGTACCACCCAGCAACCGATCACCAAGCATAAGGAGGAGATCATGTTTGGAAACCGCAAGTTGGCAGGTCTAACCATCTTTCTGCTCATCGCCGCCCTGATCCTGGCGGGCTGCCCCGCTCCCACCCCGGTGGTGATCGAGGTTGAAAAGGAAGTGATCGTCGAGAAAACGGTCATAGAGACGGTTGTGGTCGAAAAGGAAGTCGCGGTCGAGGTGGTAGTGACAGCCACCCCGGTCGTGGGGCCGCAGAAAGGCGGCACGCTGGTCATTGGCCTGTCCGCCGACATCGCGACGCTGGATCCGGCCGATTACCGCGAAACAACCACCGAGACTGTCCTCCGCAACATGTTTGACGGCTTGGTGACCCGCACCAGCGACGGCCGGGTGCTTCTGCAACTGGCCGAGTCGGCCACACTGGTTGACAAGACCACCTGGGAATTCGTGCTCAAGAAGGGCGTCACCTTCCATAACGGTGAGGCCCTGACGGCTGAGGACGTGAAGTTCACCTTTGATCGTATCATCTCCGAGAACGGCATTGACTACCCCGAACCCCACACCTCCCCGCGCAAGGGCCTGATCTCGCCTCTGGAGAGCGTGGAGATCGTGGACGATTACACGGTGCGCCTCCACCTCTCGGCCCCTTTCCCGGTGGCCATGCAGATGCTTGTCCACCAGCAGATCGTGCCCAAGGATTACTTCGAAGAGGTGGGCAACGAGGGCTTTGTCAAAGCCCCGGTAGGCTGCGGCCCCTTCAAGTTCGTGGAAGGCTCTCTGAGCGAGCAGATCGTGATGGAGCGGTTCGACGACTACTACGGCGGCGCCGACGAACTGCCGCCGGTGGGCCCGCCGCCGCTGGATCGGGTCATCTTCAAGATCCTGCCCGAGGCCTCGACGCGGGTGGCCGCCCTGCGTACCGGCGAGGTGAACATCATCCAGAAAGTGCCTGCGCACATGATCCCCCTGTTGGCCACCGACCCCAACGTCCGCCTAGTCAGCGGCCCCAGCACGCGGCCCGCCTGGATGGAAATGAACGTCAACAAGCCACCCTTTGACGACCTCCGTGTGCGGCTGGCCATGAACTATGCGGTGGACGCAGACACCATCCTGGAAACGGTGCTGGGCGGCCTGGGCATCGTCATCTCCGGTCCTCTATCACCTTACAACAACTTTGCCGATCCCACGCTGGAGCCTTACGGCTACGATGCGGACA
>CBDURC010000311.1:0-3228 GCA_965369635.1 uncultured Anaerolineales bacterium
TACTCTCGCCAGAGCCGCCCTCGAGGACGAGGGCTAAGAGCCCAAAACATCCAATCCCGTGGCAGCCTGAGTAGTTGCCCGTAGAGTGTCACTGCTCACTTGCAGGCGTGGGGAACATCCCTCGCTGCAAGACAAAGGCCATGCGCACTCTGGCCAGGGCCGTCAACTCCGTCTGGCCTCGCTCTTCCGCCAACCGCGATGCCTGATCGTAGGCGGCCGCCGCCTCCCCCAGCTCACCCTGGACCTCGAGGACGGCGCCAAGCATAAAACGGCCTTCGGGAGAGCTAGGATCTTCCTCCAGAACCGCCTGGGCCGCGGCGTGGGCCTTTTCGACCTGCTGCAGCCGCAGGTAGATCTGACCGCGAGCGATGTGGAAATCGGTCGCTTCGTCGAACAGCAGCCGAGCCGACTCGAAGAGCTCCGCCGCCTTCTCCGCTTGGCCGGTGATCTCATACAGCGCGCCTCGCCAGATCTGCATCTCGCCATCGTGGGGCCTCAGAGCCTGGGCTTCTTCGAACCTCGCCACAGCAGATGCGTAGTCACCCTCATCCGCCAGTCGCTCGCCATCAAACTGCAATTCATGCACCCGCACCGTCAGCGGATCGGGCGCCAGGAACCGCCGGTAGAGCAAAACCCCGACAGTCAGCAAGGCAGCCACCGCCACCAGACACAGCAGCAGTCTCCTCACGCCGCGGCGACGCGCAGCGCGCACCTCCTCATCCAGATACCACCACCAGCGAGCACGGTCGGGCTGCACAGCCCGCCGCGCTGCGGCCAGCCCTCCGCTGGTGCGCAACTCTCGCAGCAGTTCACCTGCTTTGCGCCGAAGCTGCGCCTCTAGCGTGGTCAACCGCGTCCGCTCAGGCCGCAAGTCTGGACCGCTGGTCTCCAACTCCGGCAGCAGTTCGGCCATGCGGTCCAGCCCATGCAGGATGCTCAACGCTGCTTCGCCAGAGCCCCGCAACTTCCCCAGCGCCCCCTCGCAGTCAGCTAGCACGCCCCGCAGATTATCCGCGGGCGTCATCTTCACCTGCAGCAATATCTTCACCATGATGAGCCACAGAATGCAGGGTTCGTGCTGGCGACTTCACTCGCTTTCCCCCCATTTGGACGACTGAAGTTGTCACTACGAGCACAATCGCCAATGTCCAGCCCAGAAGAAGACCGCCCCCACGCGAAGTTCATGCCTTCTCCTCTCGCTTAGCGTGCTCTGCCCGCGCATTCTCCGCCCGCCTTAACTCCTCGTAGGTCCTGCCCACGCCGGACTTGATCTGCGAATGGATCTTACTTCGGCGGCTCTGCGGGACGTTGAACCAACTGCGCAAGTCCTCAACCAGCGCAGCCCCCGTCTCATGCTTCCCGATCCCCTTCTGATAGAACTCCCGCACCCGCTCCTGCATGTGGCGGAGAAACGATATCATGTAGTCCACTTCCTTCAGGCCACAGAGCGGGCCATGTCCCGGAACGATGACCGCGGGATCGATCTGACCGATCAACTCCAGCCCAGCCACCCAGTCCCGTGAGCTCGACTGTGCCATGTAGGGATGTTCCTCGATCCAGACCGTGTCTCCAACGAAGAGCACTCCCTCCACCGGAAGCCAGATGATGGCAGTGGCCATGGTATGTCCACCGATGTGGATGAGCTGCATTTCCCTGCCCGCCTTGCGCAGCGTCAACCGCTTGGAGAAGGTGATCTGTGGTCTAACGATGCGCATCGTCGAGACGGAGAACTGCGCTTGCAGCTCTGGTTCGCGCTTGAACGAATCGATCACCCGCTGTTTGAAATTGTCGCCGTAACCACGCATATCCCGCCACGCCCGCTCGTGGGCGACGATGGGTGCGGGCAGGAAGTACTGGTTGCCCATGATGTGCCCACGGTGATGATCGGTGTTGATCATGTAGAGAAGCGGCTTGCCGCCACCAACGCGGGCCATCTGCCGCCGCCAGTGCCTCGCCTCTTCAGGCAAGATGGGTGTATCTACAGCAATAACTCCTTCATCAGTCGCCACAAAGCCAACGTTTGCCCCTCGATACTCCAACTCCACATAGACGCCCGGCGCGATCTCTTGCATCAATTCAGCCTCCCAATCGAAGTAGCTTCCGCTTGATGCTGCAAGCCCTGAAACGTGAGACGTGAAACGTGATCCCACTCACTTCGCCCGCCAGCCTCAGCGGAAGAATCAGGTGGTCTGTAGGGCTTCCAGTGCCACCGCTAATCCCTCTGCCAAGGGAGCACCTCCCGGCCCTCCCCCCTGCGCCCAATCGGGCCGGCCACCGCCCCGCCCGCCGATGCGCTCGCAGGCCACGCGCATCAGCGTCCCCATGTCAGCCGAAACATCGGCCGCACAGGCGAAGGTGAGTTGCGATTTCTGGCCCTGCCAGCCCAGCAGGGCCACGCAGCGGGGCTGCTCAGCCAGGCGCGTCGCCAATGCCTTCACTGCTGCAGCGTCCCAATCGGGCCCACTGAAGAGCGCCTTCACAATGCGCACGCCAACGACGACCTCCGCTTCGGCGACCAGCCGCCCCGCCTCGGCAGCGATCAGCGCCGCTCGCGCCGCTCGCTGCGCCCGTCGTGCGTCCTTGACTTCCTGAACAAGCCGCTGCACCGTCTCCAGCAATTCCTGCTCGCCGGTGGTGAAGTGGCCGACCAGCGCCTGCACCAGCTTCTGCTTGCGGTCGTAATCGGCCAGCGCCCGCCCGCCGCAAAGGAAAGTCACCCGCGTCGTCCCGCCGCGATGCCGTTCAGCGGAGCGAATCTTGATCAATCCCAGCTCGGCGGTGCAGCGAAGGTGCGTGCCGCCGCAGGCCGAGCAGTCGAAATCGGCGATCTGCACCACCCGCACCGCCCCCTCCACCTGCGGCGGACGACGCATCGGCAGCGTCGCCAACTCCTCCGGGGACACGAAACGGGCACTCACTGCACGATTCTCGGTCACCACCTGATTGGCCAGAGCCTCGGCGGCCACCAGCCGCTCGACAGGCACAGCAGCCCGATCGAGGTCAATGGTGCATACCTCCTCCCCCAGGTGAAAACCCACCGTCTCCGCGCCCAGCGCTCGGATGGCGGCCTGGGACAGAATGTGCTGCCCCGTGTGCTGCTGCATGTGATCGAAGCGACGGGCCCAGTCGAGCCGCCCGTGAACCTCATCCGCCGTCAGATCGCCTGCCAGAACGTGCAGCGGCCCGTCGTCGGCCGGTTGCACGTCCAACACCGCCACACCGCTCAAT
>CBDURC010000312.1:0-3226 GCA_965369635.1 uncultured Anaerolineales bacterium
TTTCCGACAGTCGTAGCAAATGGGCCGTACCTTCCACATTGTTGGTCACCGCCTCCGAGGCGTTCTGTTCCATCAGCGACACATGCTTGTGCGCCGCGGCGTGAAAGACGATCTGGGGACGGTAACGCTCGAAGACCGCTTGCAGCCGCTCGGGGTGGCGGATGTCAGCGATGACGGGGTGAATGTTGGAGGTTGGATGTTGGAGATTGGATGTTGAAGGTCGGAAAGTGTGTCCAGTTTCCAACTTCCAACTTCCAACTTCCAATCTCTTCAGTTCATTGTAGATTTCGAATATCGAGTTCTCGCCGTGCCCCAACACGATCAGGGACGCTGGCTCGCACCGGACGATCTGTCGACATAGCTCGCTACCGATGGAACCGCCAGCCCCCGTCACCAGCGCGCGGCAGCCACGCAACATGCGTTCCACAGCCGAGACATCGCTGTGCACCGGCTCTCGCCGCAGCAAGTCCTCAATGTCTACCTCACGAATCTGGCTGACGCTGACCTGACCAGAGAGAATATCATACAGGCCAGGAATGGTCCGGGCCGGTACGCCTGCCCGGCTGCAAATGGCCAGAATCTCCCTGATGGCCAAGCCCGGAGCAGTGGGCATGGCAATGATCACCTCGGCCACGCGGTGGCTTCGCACCAACTCGGCAATGCACTCCCGATCACCCAGGACGGGCACGCCATGAATCCGAACGCCGCGCTTGTTCTCGTCGTCGTCCACAAACCCAACCGGCACCAAGCCCAATTGCGGATTGGCCCGCATCTCCTTGACGATCATTGCTCCCGCGTCGCCCGCCCCCATGACCAGCACTCGCTTCTCCGGTCCACCTTGTTTCCGGCGCTGCTCCCGCTGGCGGTTCTGACCTGCTAGCCGCACCACCAAGCGCGGCCCGCCCACCACCAGCAGGGTCAGCAGCCCATCAATGAGGGGAATGGAACGGGGGAAGCCGCGGATGCCAGACAGCGGCAAGGCCAGGCCGAAAAGGAGACCCACCGTCACCACCGAACTCACTACTGCGGCGATGGCGATGAGCAATAGCTCGTCCACGCTGGCATAACGCCAGAAACGGCGGTAGAGCCCCAACCAGTAGAAGATGAGCAGCTTGATGGGTACGGCCAAGGCGATGAAGAGCAGAATACGCAGACCATAGCCTTCCATGCCAACCACGTCCAACCGTAGGGCGAAGGACAGCACGGCCGCAGCCGGGAGCAGAGCCAGATCAATCAGAAAGAAATGGCGATTGCGCAGAGCAAACATGGGCCTACCTTTAGCACAGAGCAGCTACCACCGCCGCTCGCAGTTGGTCACTTACGTGGTCAACCTGATCCTCACGCATGACGCTGGAAAAGGGCAAAGCCAGCGAGACGTCGCCCAGATGCTCGGTGATGGGGAAATCGCCGCGGCGGTAGCCGAACTTCTCACGGTAGAAGGGCTGCAAGTGGATAGGCGTAAAGTAAGGACGGCTGGGAATGCCGGCCTCGGCCAGCCGGCGCATGACCTCGTCGCGATGGGCGGGTGGCTTGATCCGAACCACGTAGACGAACCAGGACATGCGGGTGGTCGTAGGAAGAATGCAGGGTCGCTCGATCAGTTCCTGATCTGCCAGACGCTCGTTGTACCAGCCGGCCACATGCTCCCGCTTGACCAGCAACTCCTCGATGCGCCGTATCTGCACCAGCCCCAAAGCGGCGCTCATCTCATCCAAGCGGTAGTTGTAGCCCAACCGAGTGTGATTCAGCCAGGCGTCAAACACGTCGCGGCCTTGGTTGCGTAGGCTGCGGAAGAGACCCGCCCACTCCTCGTTATCGGTGACGATCATGCCCCCTTCCGCGGTGGTCATCTGCTTGTTGGGATAGAAGGCGAAGACAGCTGCATCGCCCAATGTACCCGCTTTGCGGCCCTTGTATTCGGCGCCAAGGGCTTCGCAGGCGTCCTCGATCACAGCCAGGCTGTACTTCCGCGCTACATCGAGGATTAGATCCATGTCCGCCGGCTGCCCAAAGGCATGGACTGGCAGGATAGCAGATAGCCGATGGCTGATGGCTGGTGGCCGGTGGCTGATGGCTGATGGCTGATGGCTGATAGCCGATGGTTGATGGCGCAGGGAGGGGGGGAGCCAACGCTTCGCGGCTTCGCCGCCACGAGCCAGGTCGTCGGCAGCCGCAGCTATCAGCGCGGGGTCCACGTTCCCCGTGGCGGGGTCTACGTCCACGAAAACCGGCACAGCGCGCTCGTAGAGGATGCAGTTGGCCGAGGCGATGAAGGAGAAGGGAGTGGTGATGACCAAATCGCCTTCTCCCACGCCGGCAGCGATGACACAGAGGTGCAAGCCAGCCGTGCCGCTGGAAACGCCTATGGCGTGGCTCGCCCCGGTGTAGGCAGCGAAGCGTTCCTCGAACTCGTCAATGCGCGGTCCGAGGCTCAGACAACGGGTCTGGAGCACCTGGTGCACCGCCTCGATCTCGGCGGCGGTGAGGTCAGGGGAAGACATGGGCACTGAAGATTGGGGTGTCCTCATAGACAATGACAATCCTCGGATATGATTCGTACCTGAATGCGATAGCGTTTGCCGTCTCGGACAAAATAAGCAGCTTCATCAACATGACTGGTAGTGAGAGCACGTAGTCGGTTGATCAAATCCCCCGCCTGCACCCTCTCGTTCAGCTTGATCTCTTGGACTTGAGGCGAGAATAGCTCTTGCCGTCTATGGAGAGTTCCGCTGCTTAGTTCTTGTGGTTTCCGAGGCAAAGAGTATGACAGCAGGAACCGCCAAGTTTCGCGAAACACTTCCAATTCCAGCCGTTTTACACGCCCATATAGACTGTCCGCAGTGTCCTCAGGCGATATGTCAATCTTCTTCTGATGAATAATGGGCCCAGTATCTAGTCCTTCAGACACGAAATGCAGCGTCGCACCATATGGTGTACCTTCTAGAATGGCCCACGATGGGGTATGCCACCCGCGGTTGTATGGCAACCAAGCTGGATGCAAGTTCAACACCCCGACTTTTGGAATTTGCAGCACTGTTCTTGGCATAATATACGGGAAATGAACACAAATCATGTAGGCCGGGGCAACCGAACGCAGTATATCTAGACCTAAGGGTTCCCGAAACACGCTACCTCGAAGGATCAGGCTGTCATCGAGGTGGTCGCAAAGAGAAATCAATTCGTCCGAGTGTGTGGCTTTCTCAGCTGCAGGGATTAGCAAGGCGAG
>CBDURC010000313.1:0-3222 GCA_965369635.1 uncultured Anaerolineales bacterium
TTCGGCGAGACCCGCTACAGCGACGGCGGCACGCCTACCGACTACAGGTTCACCGGACAGAAGCTCGAGGCAGCCATGGGGTTGTATGACTACGGCGCTCGCTACTACGACCCGGTCATCGGCCGCTTCATTCAGGCCGACACCATCGTGCCCAATCCGGCCAACCCGCAATCGCTGAACCGCTACTCCTACGTGCTCAACAACCCGCTACGGTATACGGACCCGACGGGGATGTTCAGCGAAGATGAGATCATGGGGTACCTTGGCGTCGGAACCTGGGAAGAGGTGCTGGCCTTTTTCGTAACAGGAGGAGAACTGGAAGGAAGGTGGGGATGGCTTGAGACTCTGAGGGCGGCAGAGTTGGGTGATGTTGTGCAGTTCTTTAGCGATTATGAAGGCTTATGGCCAGCATGGCTTGGAGCAACGGTGATGGCCGAGGGGCAGTTCGTGGAACAGGGTGGTCAGCTCCACATTCAGTTTGGGGGTACTTTAACCACAGCCAGTCAAGCAGCATGGTGGGGCAATGCATTTGGTGTGCGGAGACCGTCCAGTGGGTCTGGCCTGCAGTACTTTGGCCCGTTCTACGCCGAAACAATGTATTGGCACCGCAGATTTGATCCAGGCAGGGTAGATTGGGAAGGAGCGGCTCTTGATGCTGCAGGGATAGTCGCTGATGTTTTCACCCTCGGAGCAGCAGGCAGGGGTACAAACGCGGCAAAGATTGCCAAGACAGCTGGAGAGTACGGGCTTGTTCTCGATCTGACCAGCTTGACAAGGAGCGGGCTGACAGCCGCGGGGGCGGCTGTGCAAGGGAGACCCTCTGTGACTGAGGGGTTAGATGTTACCCTCGATGTTGTAGGGTTCATGGTTCCCATCGTGCCTGACTTGGTCAGTCTGATGATGAACTTCCATCAAGCCACTTATCTGACACTCTGATGCAACTGGCCAAGGAGAGGGTAGGGCTGTGAATAGTTCACACGAGGCATTCTGTTATGCAGGTCTGGTAACACTGATAGGCTTGGCTCTCAGTCTGTGGAGCCTGCGATTGTGGCATAGGCCAACTTCCTTGCGTCCGGATTCTCCGATGTATCGCTGGATCCATTTCCGCTGGTTTGCTTGGCGCCGAAGTGCAGAGGATGCTGTCGAACTCACTGACAAGCAAATCAGGCGCTATGCTGTCGGAGGAATTGTCGTGGGCATTATCGCAGTTGGAGTGGGAATAGCATCCATGATCATGTCAAGGTAATCAGTAGTACGATCCGGCCCTGGGGCGGTTTGTGCAGGCGGATACGATTGTGCCCGCTCCGGCCGATCCGCTACTCCTACGTGCTTAACAACCCGCTGCGGTATACGGACCCAAGTGGGCACGCAATATGTGTAGACGTGGAATGCGCTTGGATCGTGCATCCGGCCACAGGAGAGATCAGACAGCGTACACCAACGCATTCTCCGCCGGAGCAAGCACAGGCGTACGATCGCGCTGAATCCTATCAGCAAACCATGGGATTGGTGCGGGAGTTCCGCGGCGATTCTGGCCCCTTTGAGCGAAGGTTCGGCCCGACAAGTTCCTTGACCCAAGACATTATGTATGGTTCTGGAATAGAGGCGTTTCAGCGTGCCTGGGCCGAAGCAGGATATCCTGTACCTTTCGAGTGGGAGCATTACGTTGATGTAAGAGCAGGAGGGCCGTATGCGATCAGATTCATCAGGTCTCTCCCGGCATATATCGGTGCGCAGGTGAAGCTGGGGCTGACGTGGGCAGGACTAGGGTCTCAATACGCAGAAGGTCCTATCGATGCAGTGGATGGGACCGTCGGCTCCCTTGATAGCATCACCGTGAGGAGGGTGGGAAGCGGATGGGTGAGGGTTGAGGTAGATAATGTCATGAATTGGCACTCGGGTCTGAGGATACCTGGAGGTGCGGCATCGCTTGCAGACTTGAAGGTTCCGCTGACTACCGACTTGACGGCGGGCCAGGTGTGGGCACACATAGTTGGCGGCAGCCATCCGACTGGACAGACCTTCTACTGGTGGGAACCTCTGCCCAATCCGCAATAGACGGCAGTCAATGTACCTGACGCCCCAGTGCGTGAGCCCCGCTCAAGGAGGATGGGATATGGTGAAGCAAACCCCGTGGCGCTGTGTGCCCTTACTGTTCGTTGTTCTATTGGTGCTTGCAGCATGTGCAGAGATTGCAGATTCGCGAAACCCACCGGCGGCGTTTCGGGAATCCGACCTGGTAGGGACTTGGGCGGTAGACTATTACCGCTACAGAGGCGACGATCAGCTTATCCTGAGGGCAGATGGAACGTTCAAGCAGACCTATGGGAATGAAAAGGAGGATTATGTCTTTGAGACTCCGTGGAACGAGTGGGGGGTGGAACGCTTTGCGGATGGAAGAGTGCGCGTGCATCTCAGGGGAGCTCGATATTATCTCGGCGGAATCAGGGAAGCCGAACAGGAAGGAGTGATACCGAGCCCTCTAGTCACTGGAGGAGAGCCCCGGCACTACTACGATCCATTTGCCAGGGACAAGGGTTGGAGGGATTGGAGTGTGCCCATGATTGGACAGCTGATCCTCAACGTCCGGCTTCTCCCTTCTGGCGAACTGGTCTTGGCTCACATGTGGCCATCCAGCGAGTACGCGTTCGGAGATAGTCAGGTGTTTCACCGTGTTGAAGCATTCTCGCCACTGCAAACACCAGATCGCTAGCATTTGTGCGACGCTCACGGTTTGAGACGTTGACGACTTGCTACTGCCGCTGGATGCTGCCAGCGTTAGGCTAAAGACCCTCCGAGCTTCGATGGCTGGAAGGGTCTTCGCCTGGCGGCGCATTACCGTCGTCGAGACAAGCGGTGGTTTGCCTACCGCTTCACCGGCTAGCTGCTGGACGACTGCACTAGCTTGATGCATTATGGTTCCAGGTGGTATCACCAGGCCCTGGGCCGTTTCATCCAGGCCGACACCATCGTGCCCGATCCGGTCAATCCGCAGTCGTTGAATCGCTTCAGTTACGTGCTGAACAACCCGGTGAAGTATACGGATCCGACAGGGCACTGGGAGTTCGAGGATAATCCCGATGATGTAACCTTCGTCGTCCCCCCTAACAGAAGCTTCACCGACACTCCCGTGGGGGCGTGGTGAACCCAGACGACATTGCCTCCTTACCTCAGACGATTTCTACGCTGTAGAGTTTGGCATTCAGCTCTACGAGAAGCATG
>CBDURC010000314.1:0-3195 GCA_965369635.1 uncultured Anaerolineales bacterium
GGACGCGACCTGGTGCGCTGCTCCTTCGAGGTCACCACCTACGAGCCAGGCGAGCGGACAAGATGGGACAGGGCATACTCAAGACATCTGGAGTTGATCGGGGAAACACCATGAAAGACACACTTGTCCGCTACAAGCGAGGCGACGAACCGCTTCCAACCACCCAGTGGCTGCTGCCGCTGTATGGCAAGGGCTTCGAGAACCTGGGGCGCGATGGCCAGTTGATCCAGGCTCGTGTGCCAGAGTACGGTCCCGATGAACTGCTGGCGCGCCACGATGCGGTAGGCCTCTGTTTCTCTGACACCAAAGTCATCCGCTATGGCGAAGACCACCCGCGCATCCACCGGGACATCCGGGATATGCAGACTGATCCGGTGATACTGGGCCACGAGGTGTCGATGACCATCGTCGGCGTAGGCGAGAACCTGAAGGACCAGTATCACGTCGGCGACCGCTACATCATCCAGGCCGACATCCACTGCGGCGGCGTGAGCATGGCCTACGGCTACGAGATCCAGGGGGGGCTTTCGCAGTACAACGTGATCGACCAACGCGTCCTCAACGGCGACCACGGTAACTATCTGATCCCGGTCCAGCCAGACACCGGCTACGCTGAGAGCGCCCTGACCGAGCCATGGGCCTGCGTCATTGCCGCCTACCAACTGGAGTACCGCACCGGGCTCAAGGCGGGCGGCTTTACCTGGATCATTGGCGCTGGCGTTGACCAACCCTATACCATCAGCGCTGGCTTCGACGAGGAATCACACCCCGATCATCTATTGCTGTCGGATGTGCCTGCCGGTTTCGGCGACTGGCTCAGGACGCGAGCTGCGGCGTTGGGAGTTGAGGTCACCGAGGTAGACGACATCGCCGCTCCTCCCGTGGAGTTGGTGGATGACATCGTGCTGCTGGGCGCCGATGCCGATCTGATCGAGGCGGTCAGCCCTCGTTTGGCCAACTTCGGCATCCTGGCCATCGTGGCCGATGAGCCTCTCCCCCGCAAGGTAGAGATGGACGTCGGCAGAGTGCACTACAACCGTTGGGTCTGCATCGGCGGTACTGGCCCTGACATCGCCCGTATCTACAGCAAAAAGCCGGTCCGCTCGTCGCTGCAGCCCCGGGGGCGAGCCTGGTTCGTCGGTGCAGGCGGGCCTATGGGCCGCATGCATGTACAGCGCGCTATCCAGGTCGCTGATGGGCCTTCGACCATCGTCTGCACGGACATCAGTGGACCCCGCCTGGATGACCTTCATGCCACCTTCGCCGCTGAGGCGAAGGCTAAGGGCATCGAATTTGCCTGCCTCAATCCGCTGGACAAGGAGGAATACACATCGGCCATGGGCGCTGCCGAAGGAAGGACACGAAAGGAACGAAAGGAGGAGGGCTTCGACGACATCATAGTGTTGGCGCCTGTACCCGCCGTCATCTCCGAGGCAGCCACCCACCTGGCCCCCCAAGGCGTAATGAATGTCTTCGCTGGCGTGCCTCGCGGGACGATGGCCAGTATAGATCTGAGCGACGCGTATCTGAAGGACGCGCGGGTCATCGGGCACTCGGCCTCAACCATTGACGACCTGCGACTGATGCTGAGGCAGGCGGAAACGGGCACGCTGTCGCCCAACCGGTCAGTGGCGGCCATCGGTTCGCTCAGCGCTGCCCGCGGCGGGCTGCAGGCGGTGAAGGAGACCTCCTTTCCCGGCAAGATCGTCATCTATCCCAATATCAAGGAATTCCCACTCACGGCCCTGCCAGACCTGAAGGATAAGCTGCCCAGCGTCTATGCCAAACTTAAAGATGGCCAAGTGTGGACAGCCGAAGCCGAGCAAGAGTGGCTACGTCAATTGTTGGAGTATGGGCAGGTAGATGGGTAAGCATGCAGTCATCTTCGGCGCGGGGAACGTCGGCCGTGGCTTCTTGGGCCAACTCTTCTCCGAGTCGGGCTACGAAGTGATCTTCGTGGACATCGACGAGCCGCTCATCGCCGCGCTCAATGAGCGTCGCTCCTACACTATCCGCCTGGTGGACAACGAGCAGGCCGAGGAGGTCTTGGTCTCCCCGGTGCGGGCACTGCACGCCGAGGAAACCGAGGCAGTAGCCCAGGCGCTGGCCGAGGCTAGCCTCGCCGCCACCGCCGTCGGTGTGCGGGCGCTGCCACACATCGCCCCGCTCGTGGCCGCGGGTATTGTCCAGCGGACGGCCCTATCGCGATTCCAGGTTCCAGGTTCCAGGTTGCAGGTCAACAAACCTACAGAGCCAGCCCCGCCCCAAGCGGGGCCAGCATCCTCTGAGCTGCAAACCTTCGAACCTGCAACCTTGAATCCGCTGAACATCATCGTCTGCGAGAACATGAAAAAGGCGGCCGCCACTTTCCGCTGCATGGTGGGCGAGCATCTGCCCGCGGACCATCAGCAGCAGGTGCTAGAGAACGTCGGCTTCGTGGACACGGTCATCGCCCGCATGGTGCCACCGCCCACGCCGGAGATGCGGGCGCAGGATCCCAGCCTCATCGTCGTCGAGCCATACAAGGAATTGCCGGTGGATCGGAGCGGCTTCGTCGGCCCCATTCCGGAGATCGTGGGCCTAGAGCCATGTGACAGAATCGCCCTCTACACCGATCGCAAGCTCTATCTGCACAACTGCGGCCACGCCATGCTGGCCTACCTGGGCTATCAGCGCGGACACGAGTACGGCTATCAGGCGCTGGAGGACCCTGTCATCCGGCCACTGTTGAAGGCAATGCTGGCCGAATCGAAAGCGGGCATCGTTGTCGCTCACAGCGTGGAAGCACAGTGGCTGGAACCGCACATCGCCGACATCGTCCGTCGCTTGGCCAACCGTGCCTTGGGCGACACCATCTTCCGCCTGGCCCGCGATCCGCTGCGCAAGCTCGGCCCCGAAGATCGACTGGTGGGCGCGGCGCGCTTGGCCGAGCGGGCCGGTGTGGTCACCAAGGCGCTGAGTTGGGGTATCGCCGCCGGTTATTGCTTCGACGACGGTGACGACCCTCTGGCAATGGCGCTGCAGCAACGCATTGCTGCCGAAGGCGTGGACGCCGTGATCGCTGACGTGAGCGGCATCGCACCAGACGAGCCATTGGCAGCCTTGGTGCGGGAACGCTACCGCAGGATACAACAGGGGGACTGGCCGTGATTGGGCGTGTCCCGAGACCGCACTGAAGTGAAGGGCTCATAGTAG
>CBDURC010000315.1:0-3161 GCA_965369635.1 uncultured Anaerolineales bacterium
GGGAAAAAGTGAACTGGCCGGTCATCGGACATGAATTGGCGGTGGAGTTGCTGCAACGAGCTCTGGCCACAGGGCATGTGAGTCACGCCTACCTGCTCAGCGGACCGCCGCAGGTGGGCAAGACGACGCTGGCCCGCGCCTGCGCACAAGCGCTCCTTTGCACAGACGCAGAACCGCCTTGCAGCGAGTGCTCAGGCTGCCGCAAAGTGCAGAAGGGTATCCACCCCGATCTGCGCATCATCGCCCCGCGCACGTCCAATCTGCTCATCGACCAAGTGCGGGAGCTACGGCGGCAGGCGTCCTTGACGCCCGTTGAGGCAGACCACAAAGTATTCATCCTACGGCGAATAGAGCAGGCCACCGCACCGGCAGCCAATGCGCTGCTCAAGACCCTGGAGGAGCCGCCAGCGCACGTGGTGATCTTCCTCACTCTGACCCAGGGCGAGCAGACGCTGGCCACGGTCGCCTCACGCTGCCAGCAGATCGCGCTGCGGCCGCTGCCCACGGCGCAGGTGGCACAGGCTTTGCGGGAACGGTGGCACGCGCCCCCGGAGCGAGCGGGTCTGCTGGCGCGGCTTTCGCAAGGACGGCTGGGATGGGCAGCGACAATGCTAGACGACGACGCCTCCTGGGAACAGCGCGCCAACCGTCTGGCTGATCTGCTGGCTCTCCGCAACCAGGGCCGCGTAGAGCGAATGCGCTACGCCGAACTGCTGAGCCGCAAGAAGCCAGATATCGCTCGCAACGTGCTCCAGCTGTGGTCAAGCTGGTGGCGGGATCTGCTGCTACTGCAATACGCCTGCCCGGAGCAAGTAGCGAACATTGACCACATGGACACCCTACGCAATGAGGCCAGACAATACGATGCTCAGCAGTCGAGGGCTTTCCTGGAGGCCCTAGCGAGAACTGCCCGCTACCTGCAACTGAACGTCAACCGTCGCTTGGCGCTGGAACTGTTGCTGTTGCGGTTGCCGCGCCCAGCCCAGTCCGGCGACATTGCTTGATACCGATACGAAGAACCCCGAAGTGGCGGCTTCAGGCTCTCAATGCGACTTTGCGCTGCCCACAGGGTGTCGGCTCTGCGGTTTTCATACAAGATCTCAAACCCATGAGGAACATCAGATCATGCCAACTGTCGTAGGCATTCGCCTGAGACACGCATCCAGAATCTACAGTTTCAGCCCTAGTCGCTTGACCGATCTGGAGCGGGGCGAGCACGTTATCGTCGACACAGCCCGCGGCCGTGCCATGGGCCGAGTGGTCATCGCCCCGAGGGAAGTGCCCAAAGAAAAGATTCGGACCCAACTGAAACCGGTGATCAGGCGCGCCACCGCCTGGGACGCCGTCCAACAGGACCAGTATTGCCGGCGAGAACCAGAGGCACTGGAGCGCACGCGCGAGGTTGTGGCAGAGCATGAACTGCCGATGAAGATTGTCAGCGTGGAGCATAACTTCGACGGCAGCCGCCTAACCGTCTACTTCTCGGCCGAGTCGCGGGTGGACTTCAGAGCCCTGGTGAAGGAATTGTCCAAGGCCTTCGGAACTTCCGTGGAGATGCGACAAATCGGCGTGCGCGACGAGGCCAAGCTACTGGACGGCTACGGTCGCTGCGGCTATCGACTGTGCTGTGCCTCCTGGCTGCAGGAGTTTGAGCCCGTCTCCATCCGACTGGCCAAGCAGCAGAACCTGCCGCTCAACCCCGCTGAGATATCCGGCTCATGCGGCCGGTTGCTCTGCTGCCTGTGCTTCGAGAGCGAGGTCTATGCCGAGGCGCTGAAGCGGTTGCCAGCCAAACGAAGCAAGGTGTGCACCCACCTTGGTGAAGGAACCGTGGTAAGAGTACACCCGCTCAAAGAGACCGTGACCGTGAAGCTGCAAAGCGGCGACAGCAGGATCGAAGTGCCAGTGGCCGAACTGATCACTCCCGAAGCGGGGAAAGAAGAAGAAAGGAAAGGGGAGGAAAAGAAACGCCCCCGCCGCAGGCGCGACCCAAGGCGCCGCCGAACCCCTTCTCGGCGTTAGAGAAAGCCCCAGGCGCAAACACCCTGGGGCGAAGACCGTAGTAGCACGGGGGAACCGCCCACCGCACCCTGAAGGGTACGGCGTTCCTTTGTGAGAGACTATGGACACCGTGAGGCCGCGACTTGCTGCTCAGCATGGTACGACGAGCGCACGAGCGGCCCCGACTCCACCCAGGCGAACCCCCGCACCTCCCCCTCCTCTCGCAACCGATCGAACTCCTCTGGCGTGTAGTAGCGAGCGATGGGCAAATGGTAACGGGAAGGCTGCAGGTACTGGCCGAGGGTCAGAATATCACAGCCGCTTGCCCGCAGATCGTCCATCACCGCCAACAGCTCATCCCACGTCTCGCCCAACCCCACCATCAGGCCCGACTTGGTCAGAGTCTGGGCGCTCATCTCCCTGTCCCTGGCCCAGCGGAGGATGTCGAGCGAGCGGTGGTAGTTCGCCTGCGGCCGCACGGCAGGGTAGAGGCGCGGCACCGTCTCCAGGTTGTGGTTGAGGATATCGGGGCTGGCATCCATCACCAGTTGCAGCGCCTGGCGGTCTCCACCAAAGTCGGGGATCAGCACCTCCACCGTGCAGTCCGGCAGCCGCTGGCGGATTGCCTTCACCGTGCGAGCGAAGATAACCGCCCCGCCGCCGGGAAGGTCATCCCGGGTCACAGACGTGAGTACAGCGTGACGAAGCTTCATCAGGGCCACGGTCTCCGCCACGCGACGCGGCTCGTCCCCATCCAGCGTCTCGGGCTGCCCCGTCTTCACGCTGCAAAAACCACAATTGCGCGTGCAGACTTCTCCCAGCAGCAGGAAGGTTGCCGTTCCGTGCCCCCAGCATTCGCCGATGTTGGGGCACGAGGCTTCCTCGCAGACGGTGTGCAACCGGTGGCCACGCATCAGCGCCTTCAGGCGACGGTAGTTGTCGCTGGTGGGGGCGCGCACCCGCAGCCAGGGTGGGCGGCGTCCTCGCGTCAGCCGCTCCCCTTCGCTGCGGCCGCGGACGGCTGTTTGCTTGTTGCTTGATGTCACGTCACTGCTCATCGGGGCCAAACCTCACACTGGCCAAGAACGTATCCAAGAGGACACTACTCAGGCTGCCACGGAATTGGATGTTCTAGGCTCTCAGCCCTCGTCCTCGAGGGC
>CBDURC010000316.1:0-3157 GCA_965369635.1 uncultured Anaerolineales bacterium
GCGGCTAGCGGACCGGCAGCAGTCGGCTGCATCCAAACGTGGGGGAGTACGAGCAGACTCAGGACAAGCCCGCTCAGCAGTAGCAATGCGGTGGCCTTGTCTTTCGGGTTCATGGTGGATGGCTCCTTATCCTTGATATGTTCGTGAGCTTGCGAGAGGGTGGGTCAAGACTGTCTGGCCCATTCGTGCGGAGGTGTTGTCTACAACGTGCAACTCGGGTAGCATACCATAAGCGGTCGCATGGCGCAAGATGTTGATTGAGGCGACCTAGTACCTTCCTGCGGATGCTGAAGGGCGAAGCGAGCTTTCAGGCCCAGAACTGGATGCGCCTCACGCCTCTTGTGTGCGGGCTACCTGATTTCAGGAGTCGGATGTGCTGTTGTTCACCTCGGCGAAGGCTTCGTCCAGGATGTGGATGGCCTCGTCCACGTCCGCCTTGCCGATGTTCAGCGGTGGGGCGATGCGGATCACGTTGCCATAGAGCCCGCCCTTGCCGATGAGCAGCCCCCTCCGCTTGGTAGCCTCGAAGACCTGCAGGATCTCCTGGCGGGCGGGCTCCTTGCCGTCGCGCACCAATTCGACGCCCTGCATCAGGCCCATCCCCCGCACGTCGCCGACCAGAGCGTACTTCTCTTTCAGCCCTTCGAGCTTGGCCCGCAAGTAGTCGCCCACGACCTGAGCGTTCTGGGGGAGGTTCTCTTCCTCCATCACCTCGATGGTGGCCAGGGCGGCGGCGCAGGAGACGGGGTTGCCACCGAAGGTGGAGATGGTCAGCCCCTGGAAGCTGTCGGCCACCTCGGCAGTGGCCATCGTCAATCCCATCGGCGCGCCGTTGGCGATCCCCTTGGCGCAGGTGATGACCTCCGGCTCGACGTCCCAATGCTCGATGCCAAACCACTTGCTGCCTGTGCGTCCGAAACCGGTTTGTACCTCGTCGCAGATGAAGATGCCACCATGGCGGCGTACGATGTCCACCACGATCTTGAAGTACTCCGGTGGTGGCGTGATGAAGCCGCCCACTCCCTGGATGGGCTCGGCGATGAAGGCGGCCACGCGACCAGAAGTGGTTGTCTGGATCAACTCCTCGACATCGTAGGCGCACTGGAGATCGCAGGCGGGGTAGGTCAGGCCGAAGGGACAGCGGTAGCAGTATCCGTTGTGCGCGTGTTTGATACCCAGAAGCTGCGTGCCGCCGATGCGCCAACTGGCATGGCCGGTGAGGGCCATGGCCAGCGCCGAACGCCCGCTGTATCCGTGGCGCAGGGCGATCACTTCCTGATTGTTGGTGTAGACCTTGGCCAATACGATGGCCATCTCGTTGGCCTCTGTCCCGCTGGTGGTGAAGAAGCTCTTCTGCAACCTGCCCGGAGCGATCTGTGCCAGCTTCTGGGCCAGGTTGACCATGTTAGCGTGGGGATAGAGCGTGGATGTATGTGTGAGAGTGCGCACCTGCTCGCACACCCTGGCCGTGACCTTAGGATGACAATGCCCCACACTGGCGACCAGGATGCCACCGAAGAAGTCCAGGTATCTCTGCCCCTCTGCACCGTAGAGGTACTGGCCTTCTCCTCTCTCAAAGGCCAGCGGCTCCTCGTAGTAGGTGATGACGCTGGGGAAGATGTAGTCTCTTTGCTTGTCCAAAAGGGTTCGAAGATCCATGGCATACCTCCTGCCCAGAGCTATTGGGGCAATCTCATATAGCGCGTTGTAACACGGAGAGAGGCTCGTAGTGCGCCACGGAGCGGATCGGGGTGGAGCGAAACCGCACTCCGTTACACTTCGTGCGCGACTACGAACCGAAACCGCACTACGCTGCGCTTCGTGCGCGACTACGAACCTGAGAGGGATGGGGACTCGTCGTAGCGCTAGTCCGGCTGCGGCCCGCCGTGGCGACTGATCCGCTCCCACGACAGTCGGACCTCGGCGATTCCGCCGCGGGAGTACCATTCCACTTCCACCGTGTGGTGGCCGGAGCCAAGAGCGCTGAACTTCCCCTGGAACGTGTGTTGGGTGTTTTTCAGCCAGTTATCAATGATCACCCAGCCATCGAGGCGTAGCCGGGCCCCGTCGCCGCCCCAAATGGTGAAGCGGTAGTCACCGCCATCGAAGTGGACGTTTCGAGTCCAGCGAACCGAGAAGTTGTCGGCGGGCAGGCCCGGGCCGGGCGAGCCCAGACCCCAGTAGAAGTTGATCTCTGGATCGTCGCGTGTCAATACTGGCGGCTGCTGCAGGTAGATGTCGTTGAAGTACTCGCCGCTCCAGTTGCGGAAGATATCCGTCCGCTGCCACCACACGTTCACGGCCGCGTTGCCCAGGTGCTCGTGGTACTCCACTTTCACCGTGTGTGGTCCTTCACCGACATTGCCGAAGTCGTTGCTGGCGGAGACCGGCCCGGCGCGCCATTCGTCAATGAGGAGCCAGTTGTCTAGCCAGACCTTGACGCCATCGTCGGCGTTGGCATAGAAGCGGTAGTTGCCCTGCGGGAAATGTATGGAGCGCGTCCAGCGAGCGGAGAAATCGTCGCTCGGCAGGCCGGGGGGTGACTTATCGTGCCAGTTGAAGTCTATGGCCTGGTCGTTGCGCACCAAGGCGGGGTTGCCCCTCAACTCAAGATTGGGGTAGTATTCGCCCTTCCAGTCAGTGATGACCACCGGCGTGGGCGTGGGTGTGGGCGGCGGACGCACCGACACCACGGGCACTCGGTCGAGCGGACCGCTAGCGTCCACCAGGCCGGAGTAGATCCACAGAGATCGTGCGGCAGGGCAGCAGATCTGCCACCAACTGCTGGCCAGGTCGCGCCCTACAATGTCATAGGTCTGCCCGCTGTACACGTGGGTGATGCGCGGATAGGTTGTGGACGGCCCGGTGCGCACGTTGGCCACGCTGGAGGTGATCAGGGCCTCTGGCTCGGTCTGGGGTTTGGGCGTCGGCGTTGGCACCGCCTCCACGGCCAGGATCTCGCTGACCACGATTTGGAGACCGTTGAAGTCAGCCGCGGGATCCCTGAGCTTGCCCCAGACTTTGACTGGCTCTCCACGTAGAGTCTCGATCTCCTGTTCGATAGCTGCCGTCTTGCCGGCAATACCAAACAACTCGCCGTCGGTGCGTACGAAGTAGTCGTCGTATGCCGGCCTGGAGTAGGCATACACCGTGCCCA
>CBDURC010000317.1:0-3134 GCA_965369635.1 uncultured Anaerolineales bacterium
GGGTGGAGCGCCCCCGTTGACCCCCCCCGGGGGCTGCTTGCCCGGGCCCAGTTCCCCCTCCCCGCCGGGGGGGGGGGGGGGGGGGGGCGCGGGGGGTGGTGGGAGCGCGAAGAACCTTATGCTATCGGTGGGCGGTGTCTTGCAGATCGAACCCGGCGGCATGATCCTGGGGCGAGGCGGCGCCGGCGGGACGGGGGGTGATGGTCACGGCACCTGGGGCAACCAGGCCACGGGCGGCGGCGGTGGGGGCGGCGGCAATGGCGCCCAGATCTTGATCGTCGCCAACCAGATCCTCAACAGCGGTGAAATCGACGTCAAGGGAGGGCTTCCTGGCGTCCCCGGCGCGCTGTACAGCGAAGATGATGAAGTCGTGCTGATCGCCACAGGCTTCGGACAGTCGGGGTCGGCGGGCGTGGTGCGCGTCGATGGCACGCTGAGCGGCTCCAGCCCACGCAACGCTCAGCCATACTTCAAGGGGCCGCGCATCGGTCCGAGCCTGGGGGTAGCCGTTTCCTTTGATCCCATCTGGTGCACGCAGGCCAACCTCGGCTTTCACAGACTCCACTTCTTCCTTTCCAGACACTACCGCTTCGCAGGCATAGTCAACGGCAGCGAGCTGGAGCTACAGAACCGGCACTACGTCGGGAGCCAGACACAGAACCCGGTGGCCGAAGTCTGCTACCCATTGAATCCCGGCATGAACAGCCTGTCCATCAAAGTCAACTCTGGCACTTCTCTGCCTCTGTCAGGGCCGTTCATTGAGCTGCATCCCTGGCAAAGACAGACCGTGTTCTATTTCCCCACGCAGGAGGATAACGACTCGGACGGCTTGGACAACGGTGCGGAGGCCAACCTGGGCACGAACCCGGACAATGCCGACAGCGATGGCGACGGTCTAACCGATGGCGAAGAGGTCAACACATATCAGACGGATCCGCTGAGCGAGGACACCGATCGCGACGGCTGGTCGGATGGAGACGAAATCATCTGCGGCACAGACCCGCTCCAGAGTTGTCCACCCCCCGACTACACCTGCACGAGAGCGCCAGGTGGCCTGGTGGCCGGGGAACGGAGATGCCACCGACATCGTGAACGGCTATGATGCCGCGCTGCACAATGGCGCCACATACGGTGATGGCAAGGTCCGGCAGGCGTTCAAGTTCGATGGCATCGATGACTTCGCCCACGTTGCTCCGGCTCCCCAAATCGAGTCCCTGCAGCGACTGACGATCGAAGGCTGGGTGAAGATCGGATCCGACCAATGGACCACGGAAGGGAAGATCAATCGTTTCGTGACGATCGGTCACGCAAAGGCCGTGCTGCGTTACGACGGTATCAGTGGGCCCAGGCAGCTTCACTTCTACATGAGCATCGACGGCAAGCTGGTCCACGCGCGCGTGGACAACGTGGTGCTTCCTCGCCAATGGCTGCATGTGGCCGGAACCTATGACGGCAGTTGGTTGCGGTTGTACCTGAACGGCGAGATGGTCGGGAAGGCGCCGGCCTGGGGAACGGCTGCCGGAGGGGGCTGGGTGAGCCTGAGCGCGGAACCCGAACCCCTACAAGGCTTGCTGGACGAGATCACCCTGTACGACCGTCCGCTCTCGGATCGCGAGATTCGGCTTATCTACCGCGCGGGCAACAGGGGCAAGTGCTGGGGAGAGGAACCACCCCCGACGCCTACTCCCACGCCCACGCCCAGCGGCACGCCAACGGCAACGCACACGCGTACTGCCACGGCCACGCCGACACGCACCTTGACGTCCACCAGCACTCCGACGGTTACCCCGACGCGTACGCCAACGGCCACCTTGACGCGGACTCCCACGCCCACCCCGACGGCGACGCCCACGCGCACTTCCACGCCCACCCGCACGCCAACGGCAACGCCCACGCGCACGCCGACACCGACGACGACTGCGACGGTGGGCCCACCGCCAGACATGGTCCTCATCCCCGCCGGCACATTCCAGATGGGCTGCGACACCGGTATTCCCGGCGAGCCATGCGAGGGCGACGAGACGCCGCGGCACTCCGTGTATCTAGACGCCTACCGCATCGACCAGACCGAGGTCACTAACGCCCAGTATATGCAGTGCGTGGCCGCCGGGGCCTGCAGCCCTCCGTTTACGAGCGATTCACTCACGCGCTCCCCGTACTACGGCAACGCGACCTATGACAACTACCCGGTGATCTCCGTGGACTGGTATCAGGCGAGTGCCTACTGTCAGTGGATGGGCCAGCGGTGGCCGACCGAGGCGGAGTGGGAGAAGGCGGCGCGGGGGAGCAGCGACACGCGCCTGTACCCGTGGGGTAATCAAGCGCCGGACTGCTCGCGAGCCAACTTCCGCCACGGCACGTCCTACTGCGTGGGAGACACGAGCGAGGTGGGCTCGTATCCCAGCGGGGCCAGCCCCTATGGTGTGCTGGACATGGCCGGCAACGTCATGGAGTGGGTGGCGGACTGGTACAGCGCGACATACTACAGCATATCGCCAGGCAGCAACCCGACCGGCCCGGCGTCCGGGTCCGCCAAGGTGCGCCGTGGCGGCCACTTCCAAGGCACCTGGGCCACCATCGTGGTGTCCCGTCGCCACGGATACAGCCTGACGGTTACGATGCCAGGCCTCGGCTTTCGTTGTGCAGCCGACTTGCCAGGACAGTGAAGTCCTGGAGTCCTGTGGCCTGATCTCTGAGGGGGACCTTGGGGTACACTGTGGGCCTCCGCCGGACCATGGACAGACCAATGAGGTATTCCATGTAGACAGGGCGGAGGTGACCAACGGGCCGTATGCGCGTGCGTAGCCGGTGGAGCCTGTTCCGCGCCTCATCTCGGCAGCTGTTCAGCACCACTGCGGCCGTGGAGCGGGGAAACAGCAGGAAACGCCCCGCGAGACACGGCTGGGTTGGCAAAGCCGATCTTGGCGCTGTCCGTCGTTGCACTCTGGGTCCATTACAGGGCTTCTTCTCAATCGAGTGGAAAGGCTTTCCCCCTTGCCTCGTGTCGCATGAAGATGCCGCGAATCCTCTCTCCTCCCGTCACCGGCAGCAACAAGGGCGGAGTGCTGAGGTCCGTCTTGTAGCGGGGCAGCAAGCGATAGCCGCCCTCGTAGGGAGCGCTGCGGACGTACTGG
>CBDURC010000318.1:0-3091 GCA_965369635.1 uncultured Anaerolineales bacterium
AACATCCAATTCCCTGGCAGCCTGAGTAATTAGCCGTGATGAAGATCCAGGCGTTCTGGCAAGAAGTGTCCTGTACCGGATTGCTGAACACGAATGCCACACGAATGGACAAATCCCCCACAGACTGCGTTGAGGTTCAATGGAGAGCATTAGGGAGCCGAACATGCCCCGGCGACGAGCATCCAGGCTGATTCTGTCAGCGGTTCTCCTCTCGCTGCTCTGCCTCTACTGGCACGCCACCTCAACCCTGTCCTCGGCGAGATTACCACGCCCGGAGCCGGCTGCAGCAGCCACGTTGGCTAAGATCGCCCCCCCGCTCCTCCAAAGGCCGCCCCAGCCAGCCGAAACCAGCGACCTGCTCCAGAAGAATGGGCCTTTCACCCTCATCGTCTACCTCAAGGAGCAAACCGATCTGGCCAGGCTCACGACTCAGGTTTCACGACTCTGCTGAAAGCAAGCCAAAAGCCATCAGCGGATTAAGCAGATGAAGTGGACGAATATGAAACAGAATCTGCTCAATCCGCTCAATCCGCTGACGATCTTGGGTTCTTTCAGAGGAGTCGTTTCACGGGTCACGGATCAGCCACCGCAGCGCCAGGCGGTCGCCAAGGTGACCGACTATGCGGTCTTCTGGGTCTTCAACGGCCTGGCTGTCACTGGCGATATGGAAGCGATGTTGGCACTGGCTGCCTGGCCAGAGGTCGCCGAGATCCGCCCCAATCGCGTACATCACCTGCCACGTCCGGTCAAGGGAGCTGAGCGGCCTGAAGTCGAGGGCACCGAATGGAACATCGCCCACATCCGAACCGCTGCGGTCTGGCAGGGGTTCGGCATCACCTGCGAGAGCATCGTTGTCGCCTCCATGGACAGCGGCGTGGAAGGCACCTTCCGCACCGGCGTTGCCCCCGCCGCCCAGTGAATGGCGGTCAAGATCCTCGACGACAGCGGCAGCAGCGCGGCCACCTTCTCTGTCTTCTCCTCCGACAACAGCGGCGTGATGGGCGCCGGCAACGTGGGCTCTCCGGGCGGTTATCCCACGCCTTCGCCGTCGGGGCCACCGACTCCTGGAACGGCATCGCCTTCTTCAGCAGCCGTGGCCCTTCGTTCTGGGAGTAGGTCAGGCCGGAGGTGAGCGCCCCTGGCGTGGACATCCGCTCCACCATGCCGACCATGCCGGATGCAGGCTACCTGGGGATGGACGGCGCTTCCTGCAGCACACAGCGCTGGACCTGGCCTGGGCACTGCGGGAGCGGACAACGACACCGGATGGGGAGGGGTGGATGCCTGCCAGGTCAGTGGTTATGCCTCTGCCTATGCGAAGGCGCTGGCCGGGATAGTGGAGGCGTTCCACAGCTTGACCACCGTGCAAGATATGCCCTGGCGTCACGGATGACTTCAGGCGCGACCAGACCAGGTGGTCACCCAGGCCCTGCAGAAGATACACCATCTTTCCGAGGAGGAAGAGGAGGAAGAGGAGATGAAATGCACTGCAACGTGGTGACTGAGATCGTGACAGCGATGCGCGACCCCACGGCCCCAGCGTAGACATCGTCGCCGACGAGTGGAGTGGGTTCGAGTTGTGGCTGCCACGGATGTTCAGGGAGTTCCCCAAGGTGCAACGCACTTGCGAAGTGCGTTGCACCTTTTGTCATGCGCGCCCGCCTACAGTATAATCACCACGGTAGGGACGTCTTCACACTCCTGAAGCTGTGGTGTGACCACCTATGTGCCATGAACCCTGCCGCAAGGGCAGGGCTTTTTCTGTCACCATTGCGACGAACACCCTGCGTTGACCATGCCACTGCGTAAACGAACCATTCTGATCCTGGTCCTGCTGCTTCTGCCACTGCTCCTGCCGGCCGACACCATTCCCGCCGACAAAACTCTGGATGTCCAGGTGGCGGCCCTGGTGAGCGGCCGTGGCTTCAACTTCGCCCTGTGGGAGATCGGAGCGGTGGCGAGCAAGTTGAAGGACCTGGTGGCTGATCCCACAGCTCGCCTGGATGAGGGAACGGCGCAACAGCTCGTCGTAGACTACGTGGCTACCGCCCGACGCATTGGCGAACTGGAGGGCGACATCACCCGCCTGCTCAGCGATCCGCAGCAGACGAACCCTGAAGTCACCATCGCTCCCTGGCAAGCGGAGCTCGACAGCCTGCGCCAGCGGCAAGCCGAGCACCGCGCTGCCGTCGAAGCCACGCTGGAAAGCCAGACGGCGACCGTGCTGGCCGAGGAAGGACTGACGACGCTGGGCCTGCTGTGGCCGCCGCTCAAGTTCCGCTTCAGCGAACCACCGCTGTACCTCATCGTCTCCCCGCGCCAGAGGATTGCCCTGCGCAAGGGAGTGCACCTGCGGGCCGAGTTCAGCCTCAGCGAACGGGAAGACATCGAGGCCAATGTGGACAGCCACGTGCCGGATTATGTCGCCTTAGTGGAAGAGATCGGCGGCTTCGGAGCCTACCCGACCATGGTCATTGATAATGCCTCGCTCTCGTGGATACTGGACACCATCGCCCACGAGTGGACGCACAACTACCTGGCCTTCCGCCCCCTGGGCTGGCACTACTTTGACGATTCGGACACCGTGACGCTCAACGAAACGGTGGCCTCCATCGTCGGCGAGGAGATCGGCGCCCACGTGCTGGAACGATACTACCCGCAGCAGACGCCCCCCCCGCGGCCTTCGGCCTCGGAAAGGCGGCCCGTCCGCATTCCGGAGCTCGTGCCACCCCGCTTCGACTTCAATGGGGAAATGCGCCGCACCCGCCTGCGGGCGGACCAACTGCTGGCCGAGGGGCGCGTGGCGGAGGCGGAGGCCTTCATGGAGGAACAGCGGCAGCGCTTCGTGGCGCACGGCTACGCGCTGCGCAAGTTGAACCAGGCCTACTTCGCCTTCCACGGCTCCTATGCCACATCTCCCAGCTCGGTGGATCCCATCGGCCCCAAGATGACCCGCCTGCGGGACGCCAGCCCATCGCTCCAGGCATTCCTGGAGACGGTGTCCCGGTTCACGAGCGTGGAGGATCTGGAGGAGGCGGTAGGTTGGTAGATTGGTGGATTGGTAGGTTGGTAGGTTGGTAGATTGGTAGGA
>CBDURC010000319.1:0-3081 GCA_965369635.1 uncultured Anaerolineales bacterium
ATGTCTACAATCCCTGAAGCAGCACGGCCTTTGCAGGAGATGAACCCTACGTGTGGCTTCTTCGTTGGTATTGACTCCGATGGCTGCGCTTTCGATACCATGGAGATCAAGCACAAGGAGTGTTTCACGCCCAATATCATCAAGCACTGGAGTCTGCAGGCGGTCTCCAAGTACGCCCGTGAGGCCGCAGAGTTCGTCAATCTGTACTCGCAGTGGCGAGGTATCAACCGCTGGCCAGCATTGGTGATGGTCTTCGACCTGCTGCGGGAGCGAGCGGAGGTGCAGGCGAGGGGCGTTGTGCCACCGGAAGCGCCACGCATCCGTGAGTTCATTGAGAACGACCACTATGCCAAGAGCAACGGTGGCCTGCGAGCCTACATGGCCAAGCATCCCGATCCTGAGCTGGATCGCGGCCTGGCCTGGAGCCTGGCGGTCAATGCCACCGTGGCCGACATGGTACACGGCGTGCCGCCTTTTCCCTACGTGCGCCAGAGTCTGGGGTTCCTGGCTGACAAAGCCGACATGATCGTGGTCTCGGCCACGCCACTGGGGGCGCTGAGGCGAGAGTGGAAAGAGCATGACATCGCCAAGTACGTCCACGTCATTGCCGGACAGGAAATGGGGAAGAAGAAGCTCCACCTGGAGTTGGCTGCCAAAGGCAAGTATACGCCCGATCATATCCTGATGATCGGCGACGCGCCGGGCGACATGAAGGCTGCCCGCGCCAACGATGCTCTCTTCTATCCTGTCAATCCTGGCCACGAGGAAGAATCCTGGCGGCGCTTCTACGAGGAGGCCATGCACAAGTTCCTGGCCGAGGAGTATGCTGGCGAGTACGAAGCGCAGTTGATCGCTGAGTTTGAGAAGTTGCTGCCCGAAACGCCGCCGTGGAGACGGTGACAGATCGGCAAATCAGCAAATCGCAAATCAGCAAATCACAAGTCGCAAATCAACAATGCGTCAGACTGTGCGGGAAGACGCGGTGCAACGGCGTCGGATGAATGATCCCAGTTGACATCTGTTCCCAATCAAGATATAATGTAGTCACATAGGGAACCACATTAAGGAGCGGAGGATGACCAATGCCTGAGGTCGGTGTGCGAGAGCTGAAGGTCCGCGCTTCGGAGATCGTGCGGGACGTGCGGGAGCAGCGCGCTCGTTACGTCATCACCTATCGGGGGCGGCCGGTGGGCTTGCTGATGCCGCTGAGCGAGACAAGTACGGCAGAGTTGAGCTCCACGGGCGAATCGGCCACAGTTATCTGGGAAGAATTGACCCGGCTGGGCGAGGAGATCGGCCGGGGGTGGCGTTCACCCCTGACCAGCGCCGAGCTCTTGTCGCAGATGCGCCGTTAGGAGAACGCTGTGGCTGATATCTACACTGTGGATGCCAGCGTCTTTCTGAACGCTTTCAATCCTCGCGAACTGGGTCACGAAGAGAGCCATCGCCTGCTGACACTGCTAAGGCAGCGGGCGGTCCCCATCGTCGTGCCGACATTGTTGTTGCCTGAGGTGGCTGCCACCATCGGTCGGGGCCGGCAGGACGCCGACCTGGCCCGCAAGTTCACCACTGCTCTGAGCCGATTGCCTCACCTGGTGCTGATTCCACTGGACATCACACTGGCTCAACAAGCCGCCGATGTAGCAGCGCAATACCGGTTGAGGGGCAGCGATGCTGTCTACGCTGCCGTTGCCCTACGCTTTGGCAGCACCCTGATTACCTTGGACCGTGAACAGCGGGAGCGAGTGGCCGGCGTACTCCTCACTCGCCACCCCGCCGAGGAACTGAGAGGCTTAGCGTAACTATGGTCATTGGAAAAGGCTATACAGACAGACTCTTACCTGAAACCGAGGTCCGCGACCTGGCAACCGAAGCGCTGGCGCAGGCCGATGTGGGGGGCAAGCGCGTGCTGGTCATCATCCCCGATGCCACCCGCACGGCGCCTATCCCCCTCTTCTTCCGGCTGTTCCATGAAATCATCGGACAGGAAGTTGCCGCGCTGGATTACCTGGTGGCGCTGGGAACGCATCAGCCGATGGACGAGGCGGCACTGAGGCGACTGGTGGGCATCACTTCTGAGGAACAAGCGACGAAGTATGCCAACGTCCGCATCTTCAACCACGAGTGGGCCGATCCGGCGACGTTTGCTACCATCGGCACCATCACGGAGGATGAAACCCGTGAACTTAGCGGCGGGCTTCTGACCAAACAGGTCGCTGTCACCATCAATAGGCTTGTCTTCGACTACGACCTGCTCGTCATCTGCGGGCCGGTCTTTCCCCACGAGGTGGCCGGCTTCTCTGGCGGCAACAAGTACTTCTTCCCCGGCATCAGCGGGCCGGAGGTCATCGACTTCACCCATTGGCTAGGCGCGCTGATCACCAGCAAGGCCATCATTGGCACCAAGCAGACCCCTGTGCGGGCAGTTATTGACCGGGCGGCGTCGTTCATTGATCGCTCCAAGCTGTGCTTCAGCCTGGTCGTGCGAGAAACGAAGCTGGCTGGGCTCTACGTGGGCACGCCGGAGGAAGCCTGGGAGGCCGCGGCCAATCTCTCGGCGAGGCTGCACGTTATCTACGTAGAGCGGCCGTTTCGGCGGGTGCTTTCTGTCATGCCCGAGATGTACGATGATATGTGGGTGGCAGCCAAGGGCATGTACAAGCTGGAACCAGTGGTGGCCGACGGCGGGGAAGTTATCATCTACGCCCCGCACATCAGCGAGGTGTCGTACACACATGGCCAGGTCATTGACCAGATCGGCTACCACGTGCGGGACTACTTCGCCAAGCAGTGGGAGCGCTTTGAGCACCACCCCTGGGGCGTGCTGGCCCATTCCACCCACGTGCGCGGCGTGGGCACCTACGATGCGGAGACGGGCATCGAGCGCCCGCGCATTCAGGTGACTCTGGCCACCGGCATCCCCCGCGAGCGCTGCGAGCGCATCAATCTTGGCTATCTGGATCCGGCGGCAATAGATCCGGAGGAATGGGCGAATCGTGAGGATGAAGGGATCCTGCTGGTAAGGAAAGCGGGAGAAATGCTATATCGGCTGAAATCAGCAAATCGGTAAATCAGCAAATC
>CBDURC010000320.1:0-3071 GCA_965369635.1 uncultured Anaerolineales bacterium
AGATCGCGGCTGATTTGGTGGTGCTGGCGACGGCAATGGTGCCTGCCGCGGGCAGCGACCGTTTGGCCGAGATGCTGGGGCTTACAGGCGACGGCAGTGGCTTCTACGTTCCCGCTAACGCCGAGCTGCTCCCTGTGGAGAGCGATGTGCCCGGCGTGTTTCTGGCTGGGGCGGGTTTGGGTCCCGGGGATATCCCCGAGACCGTGGCCCAGGCCAGTGGAGCGGCGGCGAAAGTGTTGAAGCTGTTTGCCGCAGAGAGATCACAGGGAGAAGCCCTCCTTTGATCCTAATCCATCTCCCTGCTGAAGACAGAGAGTTTCCAGCGGGAGACGTCCGCAAAAACAGGCGGTGTGATGCCTTGGAGATTCAAACTCCCCGGCCCGCTACTCCTTAATACCGTATCAGGAGAAACAGGAAATGATGGGAAAGCGGGAGCTTTCGATCGCTGTGTCAGCCTTGATGGCGATGAGTGTTGTTGCATCACTCGGCTCTTGTCGCTTCTCTGCCCCCCCGACGAATGCCTCAGCCAAGTGAGTGTTGCTTCTTGGAACATAAGGCTGTTCTCTAACAGTAGCCACACTGATGAGCAGATCGAGACCATTGCTGGGATTGTGTCTCAGTTTGATCTAGTGGTCATTCAGGAACTCCTTGATTTGGCTGTGCTCGATCGTGTCCTGGATCAACTCACGGGATTAGGCAAAACCTGCGATGTGGTGGTGAGTCCAAGAGACACCATCGCCCGTTGTCACGGGAGAGTCGGAAGCCAAGAAAGGATGTGTTCATGGACAAAATGGTCGCCTACTGCGGCTTGGTGTGCACCGAATGTCCGGCGTACATCGCTACGCAGGCCAACGATGTGGCAGCCATCCAGCGGGTGGCGGAGAAATGGGCCAAGGAGTTCAACGCCACCTTCACCGCCGACGATGTCTGGTGCGATGGTTGCCTGAGCGACGGACCTAGGCTGTGCAGCCACTGCGGCGAGTGCAAGGTCAGAGCATGCGCCATTGGCCGTGGCGTGGTCAACTGTGCCCACTGCGATGACTATGGCTGCGAGACGCTGACCGGTTTCCTGGTGTACGCACCCGGCGCTAAGGTCACGCTGGAAGAGATACGGGCGAGACCCTGGCCTTCTAGCTAGGACGCAGGCTTGTGGTCTGACGAATGACCAACGACGGACGTTGGCCTTTCGTCTTTCGTCCTGCGTCGTTCGTCGATCAGTGCGTGCTGTACGCTTTCGTGCGCGGACCTGCGCGTCCCGTAGACAACCTGGTACACGTTGAGGATTACATTGCGACGCATCGGCGTTTTCGTCTGCCACTGCGGGCACAACATCGCCGGCACTGTAGACGTGGAAGCGGTGGCGGAGGCACTGCGGGATTACCCTGGCGTCGCGCTGGCCACCACCTACGAGTACTGCTGCTCCGAACCTGGCCAGAAGTTGATCTGCGACAGCGTCCAAGAACAGGGGCTCGACGGTGTAGTGGTCGCCGCCTGCTCGCCAGCCATGCACGAGACCACCTTCCGCCGCGCCGTGGCCTCGGTGGGCCTCAACTCCTACCTGTGCGAGTGCGCCAACATCCGCGAACAATGTTCCTGGGTGCATCAGGATGACCCGGCCCAGGCCACGACCAAGGCCATTGCCATCATCCAGACCGTCGTGGAAAAGGTGAAGGGAGACCAGCCACTGGACGTGCTGGCGCTGCCCATCACCAAGCGGACGCTGATCATCGGCGGGGGCATCGCTGGCATGCAGGCTGCGCTGGACATTGCCGACGCAGGCTACCCCGTGGTGCTGGTGGAACGCAGCAAGCGTTTGGGTGGCAAGATGGCGGAACTCAGTGGCACCTACCTCAACTTCGATGCCGCGCCAGAGCTTCTGGCCCAGAAGATTGAGTCGGTCATCCGCCATCCGCACATCCAAGTGCTGATGGAAGCCGAGGTTGAAGAGGTGTCTGGGTATGTAGGCAACTTTCAGGTGAAAGTACGTTCGGAGTTCGGAGTTCAGAGTTCGGCGTTTTCCGAGCGAGACTCCGAACCCCGAACCTCGAACCCCGAACCCTCTACCTTTGACATCGGTGCCATAGTTATCGCCACGGGCTACGACCGCTACCCACTCACTGCGCTGGCGGAGTACGGCGGTGGGGAGACAGCCGACGTGATAGACACCCTGGCTTTCGAGGCCATGCTGGCCCCAAGCAGCGAGATCCGCCGGCCATCCGACGGCAAAGCGCCCAAGGAGGTGGTGTTCGTGCAGTGTGCGGGATCCCGTGATCCCGAACACGGCGTGCCTTACTGCTCGAAGATCTGCTGCATGGTGGTAGCCAAGCAGGCCACGATGTACACGGAGCGAGTTCCCGACGGCCAAGCCTACGTCTTCTACACCGACATCCTCTCGGCTGGTCGGGGATACGAGGAGTACGTGGATCAGGCTATGCAGGAGCAGCGCGTGCTCTACGTGCGGAGCAAGGTATCCAGGCTGTTCCCTGAAGATGGCAAGGTGATGATCTGGGGCGTGGATACATTGAGTGGACAGCCCATCGAGGTGGCCGCTGATCTGGTCGTGCTGGCCACGCCGATGGTGCCCAGCGCCGATACGGCAGAGTTGGCCCAGCGGTTGCGAGTCGCAACCGACGCCGACGGCTTCTTCGCCGAGGCGCATCCCAAACTCCGCCCTGTGGAGAGCCTGACGGCTGGCGTCTACCTGGCGGGTGCTGCGCAAGGCCCCAAGGACATCCCCGAGACGGTGGCCCAGGCCAGTGGCGCAGCGGCCAAAGTGCTCATCCTCTTCTCGCACGAGGAGATGACGCAAGAGCCGACGGTGGCCTACGTCGTCGAGGAACTGTGCTCGGCCTGCGGGGCGTGTGTCGAGGTCTGCCCCTACGACGCGCGCAGCATCCACCCTGTGCGTAACTTGGCCATCGTCAACGCTGCGCTATGCCAGAATTGTGGAGCCTGCGTCGTTGCCTGTCCCAACAAAGCGTCGCAGATCTTCAACTGGAAGCCAGAGCAGATCATGGCCATGATCGACGCTATTGTTTGATATCAGCCGATTGAGCCGATACTGTATCAGG
>CBDURC010000321.1:0-3007 GCA_965369635.1 uncultured Anaerolineales bacterium
ACCTTTGCCCGCACCCGCTCGGCCATGGTCTCGCTGCCGCTGGCTTCCCAGGCTCGGCGCATCTGCCGATCCAGCAGGGTCGGGAACCAGAACTGGGACCTGAAATGGCGGCGCGTGTGATCTTGGGTCAGGAAGTGGCCGCCAGGCCCCACCTGCTCGATGACGTCCACAGCCAACGTCTCTGGCGTGACCGTGATACCTCCCAGAATGTGCTTGGCCATACCCATGGCCTCGTTGGACATCACCAGCATGTCGTAGGAGCCCAGCAAACCCGATTCCAGGAAGCCGGCGTCGTGGATCAGATTGGCCCCCGATAGAGCGGCGACCATCACGGACATGGCGGATTCGATAGCCGCCTGCTGGTCGAGGACTTTGGAGTCGGAGCAGCCGGCGGTGGAGAACATGGGCAGCCGCAGCCACTTGGCCACGTCGGTCATGGCCGCACTAAGCAGCACCATCTCCGGCGCACCATAAGAGAGGATGGACGTGGTCATATCTATAGGGGATTGCACGCCGCCGATGATGACAGCGGCGCCCTTGCGCTTGAGCTGGGCCAGCACCACGCCCACCAGGCACTCGGCCAGGCACTGCACCATGGCGCCGGCCAGCGTCGCCGGCCCTGAGGCCCCGCACATGATGCAGGGCGTGTAGATGGCGGGAATTCCCACCTCCGCCGCGTAGAGGAGCTTCTCCACCGCCTCAATGGAGTTGCTCAACGGGGAACTAGGCTCGATGTAGGCGACGAAAAGGGGAGTCTTGGCGAACTCCTCCGGCCCGCCCAGCACCTCGCAGGCCATGCGGTACTGGTCGGCCAGTCCCTCCTTGTCCACAGCGGTGATGACGAACGGCTTGGATGTGCCCTGCAGCATGGCCAGGAACTGGTGGCGGTCGTAGGTATAGACAGGCACGCCGGAGGTCAGGCCCAGCGACATGTGGAAGTCGATGTGCGGCAGGGCGTCGCTGATGCGGGCGCCGTTGACGATGTCCTGAAAAGTGTACTTGCGCACCTCGTCGGTGTAGGGGTCTACAAGGGAAGGGCAGTCAGAACCGGTGCCGAAGTAGATCTTGTCCTTCTCCAGCGTGATCCGCTTGCTGCGATCCCGTCCGGCGATGGCGATGCGCTGCGGCGTGGTATTCAGCGCCTGCTTAACCAGCCAGGATGGAATGTACACCAAATCACTGTCGCTGACCGGGCAGCCGGCCTCGCTCAGCAGGGCCAGCCCTTCCTCGCCGTACATTCGTGTGCCCACCCGCTCCAGCACGTCCAGGGCGGCGTGGAAGATCTCCTCGATCTGATCGTCGGATAGCATACGGAACTGCGGCGTAGCGTTTATGCGGTAGTTTGCTCTCATGTCGGTTGTCCTCCTGATGTCTGGTGGGTGATACGCGAGAGGCCAGGGTAAAGATCACGTTTCACTCGTCACGCATAAAGTTTCACGTTTCACGTTCTACGCATCACGACTCCTCTGAGAAGACCCAAGATTGTCAGCGGATTAGGCGGATTGAGCTGATCTTGTTTCATTCTCATCCGCTTCATCCGCTCAATCCGCTGATGGCTTTTGGGTTCTTTCACTAGAGTCATTTTACGCATCACTCAATACGGCTTCACGTATGGCGACAATGTACGCTGGCGAGGAACCGCAGCAAGTGCCCACGATGCGGGCACCCAATTCAACATAACGAGCAGTCAGGTCGGCCATTCTCTCCGGCGTAGCGTCGTAGACCACCTGGCGTTTGACCATACGCGGGATGCCAGCGTTGGGCTTGGCGATCAGATAGGCGTCGGGCGCGGCTTCGCGCATCTGGGGCAGGATGTCCAGCAATTCCTCGGGCGCGTGGCCGCAGTTGGCGCCGATGGCCGGCACGCCCAATGCGGCCATCGCCTGGGCCGCCTGCGGTGGGCTGACCCCCATGCTAGTGCGGCCGTGGGTGTCGAAGCTGAAGGTGCAGAAAACTGGCAGGTCACATCCCTGCCGCGCTCCCTCTACAGCGGCCCTCGCTTCGTTCAGATCGCTCATGGTCTCGACGTAGATGACATCCGCGCCGCCTACTGCCAGTGCACGAGCCTGCTCGGCGAATAGCTCCACGGCAGCCTCGTAGGTCAGCGGACCGAGGGGAACCATCATCTCGCCCGTGGGGCCGACGTCGCCGGCGACGTAGAGGTTGTCACCGGCTACCTGTCGGGCCAATTCGGCGGCGCGGCGGTTGATCTCCGCCACCTGGACGTCAAGTCCGGCGGCCTTGAGACGCGGTCGCGTGCCGCCAAAGGTGGTGGTGAGGACAAGTTGGGATCCTGCCTCCACATAGGTACGGTGCAGCCGTTTGATCTCCTCGGGCCGCTCCAGCACCCATGCCTCGCCCGGTGTCCCCGTTGGCAGCCCAGCCGTCTGCAACATGGTACCCGTCGCCCCGTCGGCGATCAATACGTTGCCCGAGGCCAGTCGTTCCAGAATACCTGCACGCATCATTTGCTCCTTGAAGACCAAAGCGGCGTGATACGTGATACGTGACTCGGCGCTCAGCCGCCACGCAACACGCAACACGTTTCACGTCTCGCGTTTCACGTGCTCTATTGCACCAAACGCTTGACCACCTCGACTGCTTCCGTGGCATTCTCGGCGTAGCCATCGGCGCCGATCTCCTCGGCCCATTCGGGACTGGCGGGCACGCCGCCAATGATGACCTTGAGCTGATCGCGCAGCCCCGCTTCCTTGAGGGTCAGGATCACGGCCTCCTGGTTGAGCATCGTCGTGGTAAGCAGCGCCGAGAGGCCCACCACATCGGGATCCACCTCCCGCACGGCGTCCACGAACTGCTGGGGCGACACGTCCACGCCCAGGTCGCGCACCTCGAAGCCAGTGGCGGCCAGCATAGTCGCCACCAGCGTCTTGCCGATCTCGTGGATGTCCCCTTGTACTGTGCCGATGACCACCTTGCCCAGCGTCTTCCGCTGCTGTTTGCGCTTCATCATCTCTGGCTCCAGGGTGGCGATGGCCACTTTCATTGC
>CBDURC010000322.1:0-2964 GCA_965369635.1 uncultured Anaerolineales bacterium
CGAGGTGTTCAAACGGGTACTCCAGCAGCGAGACGAGAGCGATGCGCTGGAGGCGATAGCGGCGATGCAACAGGGGCGGGTTGTGGATTCTGCAAGTGCAGCACCGAAGAACTCCCCGGCGTAGGGAGGGCGGGATGTTGGGAAAGTCGCTGACGGAACAGGAAAGGCTTTGTCCTGAGGCTCAGCCCGAAGGGTCTCACACGGTCAGTGGCCCACATCCATAATGACCAGTTATCTGCAAGGGCCATGCCAACGCAGAATCGATACAGGTGTCTAGATGCAGAATATCGCTTGAGGTGTGGCCCGTGGACTTCGATCGCCAAGAAGCGGATGTGACGGCAGAGATAGAGTGTTTTCAAGCTAGCATTCCTGGCTTACGTTTCCATGGTACTCACCAAGCCCTGAGCACAGGCCCTCTTGTCCCTGGCTGTGAGGTATGCACGCATATGGCGCACATGTCCTTTCAGCTTGGTTTCCGCTGCAATGCCGATTGCCCCTTCTGTTTTCTCTCCACCTATCAAGCGGACACACCCGATGAGGATGAGAAGTACAACCGGCGGGCCTTTCTGAAAGAGTTCCACCGGCGCAAGGATGAACTGGAGGGGGTCTCCTTGACCGGAGGTGAGCCTCTGCTATACCTTCCCGAACTAGCAGTGGCCGTATCTGAAATGGCGAGAGCCAAGCCCAGATTGCACTTCTGGGTGTACACCAACGGCATCCTCGCCGATGATGACCATCTCGGCATTCTTCGTGATCTCGGAATCGGAGAGATACGTTTCAACCTCGCGGCGGCGAACTATAAGGAGAAGATACTGGAGAACCTCGAACGGGCCAGAGGGATGTTCGAGTACGTTGTTGTGGAAGTACCGTCGTATCCGAAGCAGAAGGATGGGCTGATGGCGTGCCTCGGAGAGCTGGACAGTATAGGCATAGATCAGTTGAATCTGCAGGAATTGTTGGTGACAGACGCTAACGTGCATCGTCTTGAGGGAGAAGGATATCAATCGGGCTTGCTGTTTCTCAGGAAGTTCTTCCTCTACGGAAGCAGAAGAATGACATACGAGGTGATGCAGCACTGCGTTGATGAGGGCTATTCGTTCACTGTCAACGATTGTTCAGCAAGTAGATTCGGCGCAGCGTGAGGTGAGTCACGTGCTTTGGAGCACGAGGCTGCGATTGGGGCGGAGCATGATCTGGCAGGTTATAGCCACCGCCCGACCAGCGCTCGGACCCGACCAGGCCAGTCGCGCGCCGAGTTCGAAGCTGGTCAGTGTTGTGGTTGAAGGGGAGGTTGTGGTAGTATTTGGCTGCACGCGGAGATTGTCTGATTTTGACAAAGTAAGCAGAGCGAGTATAATCGTGTGTCGCCAATGACCAGGGTCCGATGAGCGCCCTGGCCTGGCGCGAAGCAAGCGAGAGGAAAGACAAAGCATGTATGCAATCGTGAAAACTGGTGGCAAGCAATACAGAGTGCAGCCCGGTCAGACCATCGAGGTGGAGAAACTTCCGGCGACGGTTGGCGATAGCGTGACCCTGGATCGGGTTCTGTTGGTCGCGGACGGCGAGCAGATCACCGTTGGCCAACCAACGGTGGAAGGAGCCAAAGTCCAGACGACGGTCGTGGGCGAGGGCAAGGCGCGCAAAGTGATCATCTACAAGTACCTTCCCCGCCATCGCTATCGCCGCAAGAAGGGACACCGGCAGCTTTTCACTCGACTGAAGGTTGACAGTATTGAGCTTTAGTGTGGAGGTGGTAAGATGGCTCACAAAAAGGGTGGTGGCAGCACCAGGAACGGACGAGATAGCCGATCCAAGCGGCTCGGCGTGAAGCGCTACGACGGTCAGGTGGTGAACTCGGGCACCATCATCGTGCGTCAGCGAGGTAGCCGCATCAGACCAGGCCGCAACGTAGGCATGGGCAAGGACTATACCTTGTTCGCCATGACGGAAGGCTACGTGAAATTCGAGCATATCTCGCGGGCCAGGAAGCGCGTTAGCGTGTATCCGACGCGAGTTGTGGCTGTTTAGTTCGCATAAGCAGCAGTGTGGGAGTGTGGTTCATGAAGAAGGGTATCCATCCGAAGTACTATCCTAATGCAACGGTTGCCTGTGTCTGTGGCAACACCTGGACTACCGGTTCGACACAGGAGCGGATTCACACCGATATCTGCTCGGCCTGCCATCCCTTCTTTACCGGTGAGCAGCGCATCGTCGACACAGCAGGGCAGGTAGAGCGCTTCATCCGACGACTGGAGCGCAAAGATGTCCTCGCCGCGCGGGACCAACTGGAATCCGATGCGCTAGCGGCCAGGGAAGCCGCGCGCCGCAAGGCGGTTGCCCGCGGCGAGGATGCGGAGACAGCGGAGCGCGTAGCCGAAGAAGCACTCCGCGAGGCACTGGAGTCAGCAGAGAGCACCGCGCAGGCCGAGGTCGAAGGAGTGGAAGAGGCCACCGAGGACTGAGGCCGACAGAGGCAGAATCATTCGGAGGGGCAGAACTGGTTCTGCCCCTTTTCTTTGTGCCTCTGCCAGAGCTCAGGGAGAACGAAGATGCCCTACCAACAACCCCGGGGGGGCTGGATTGAACTCATTTGCGGCGGCATGTTCGCCGGTAAATCGGAGGAACTGCTGCGGCGAATCAGGCGAGCGGAAATCGCCCACCAGCCGGTGCAGGTGTTCAAGCCAGCCATAGATGATCGCTACGGCGTGGACGTCATCGCCTCTCACAATGGCATACGCCGAGAGGCGTTTATCGTCCGAGAGCCTCGGGAGATACTGGAGTTTCTGCGGCCCGATACGCGCGTGGTAGCCATTGATGAGGCGCAGTTCTTTGATCCCGCAATAGCCGACGTTTGCAGCGAGTTGGCCGATCATGGGTTGCGGGTCATCGTCGCCGGGCTGGACCTGGACTTTCGAGGGGAGCCCTTTGGCCCCATCCCTCATCTCTTGGCTCAGGCAGAGCGCG
>CBDURC010000323.1:0-2955 GCA_965369635.1 uncultured Anaerolineales bacterium
GCGTCGACATTCACGTCGGGGTGCCGCGGGTGGAGTACGACAAGCTGTCGGACGATCGCTTCGGCGAGCCATCGGCGCCGACTCTGCGCTTGTCACCTTGCCTGCCCGATGCTATAATGTTGTCAGTGATTTCGGTTGCCAGGAACGGGAGGCACAGATGCAGACTGCCCTTCAAGCCCGACAATTCCATGCCCAGCGGGAGAAGGTGCGGCGGCAGCAGAGGGAAGAGTTGCGTCGGCAACGCTATGCGCTCGTGCGAGATGCTATCGAGCGGATAGCACCTGCCCACCCGGCCATCCAAGCCGTCTATCTCTTCGGATCGCTGGTGCAGCCTGGGCGCTTCAGCCCCCGTTCCGATGTGGACGTGGCTGTGGACTGCGACGGCCCAGCGGCCGAAAGCCGCTTCTGGCAAGCGCTGGAATCGGCCCTGCAGATCGATGTGGATCTGCGACCGCTCCGGGGAGCAGTGGCCAGGGCGGTGTCCAGCCAAGGAGAGTGCATCTATGAGCGAGCGGTTCCTACTGCTGGAGCGAAGCATCCAGCATGATCTGGAAGCCATCGAGGACTGTACGCCGCCATTGGTTCGTATCATCTCGGTGACGATGCCGGCGCGGAAGAACTGATCGTGCTGGCCTACCGTCTGCACAACCTTTACAGTACTTTCGAGAACGTCTTCCAGAACATTGCCGCCGTCTTCGAGAACACCCCGAACGATGCAACACGTTGGCATGCCCAACTCTTGCAGCGCATGCGTTTGGACCTCATGCCGGTGCGCCCGGCGGTGATCGACGAGGCTGCCTACGATGCTTTGGATGAACTGCGCCGCTTTCGCCATCTGTTCCGCTACGCTTATGACGTGAAACTTGATCCGCAGCGACTGCGACTGGTCCTGCACAAAGCCATGCACCTCCATGGCGTCTACCGTCCTCAGTTCCAGCACTTCCTCGACTTTGTGCGCACGCTCTGGAGCGACAAGTAACCCGCTCATCTGCCAGTCGGTGTCCGCTGTGAGCCCTCGTGCACGGGTGTGCCACGAGAACACGTGAAGCGTAATCGTCGACCTGGCGGAGTCCGAATCCATAGAATCAGTGCATCTCGCTGAAGCCATTCAATATCGTCCGCGGCGGCAGGTGTGACCCTGATGATCTTTGCGAATTGGGAGGAGAAGACCTGTGTCCATTCAGGAGACTGCTCTATACGGTGACTTGGTGCTTGCACTGCGTGACTACGCGGCTGGCCTATTACCGGCCAACTCCACACTGGATGTTGAAGCCGTCCGAACTGAACTGGATGAGTTCATCCGCACTTGGTTCTTCACACCTCAGAGAGAACTCTATGGCTCTGCCCCACGCGAGGTCATCTGGCGCGAGCAACTGGGTGAACGCAATCCCATCCCACGGGAGTATGCGGCGGAAGCCTATGGGGATGACTGCCCTATCTGCCAGATGATGCGTGAAGAGATCGAGAGTGCGGAGAGTGACGAGGCTCACGGCCATTGCTGGACCTACTGTCCCGACAGTTGTCTACTCGACCACTACGACCCCGAGGGGAGCGACGAACGCTGGAGCAAGGAGTTCGCCCAGTTCGATGCAGAACCAGCGACAATGATGTCTTCAACATTCGCACCGCTGCCTGAACCGGACTATGTGCCCCCGCCGATGTCAGATGCTCAACTCGACCCCAGCACATTCCTGTCCGTGCTGCGACGGCCCGGGCTCGATCCCGAGTTGCACAAGGCCGCACAGCAGCTAGCAGAACGCTGCGATGTGCCCCAGTCTCGCGGGCCCTGGGGTAGTCCCCACCGCCGCATGACGCAGGACGAAGCACTGTGCCTTCTCGCTGGCTTGCACCAACAGAGTGTCGACATTGGAGCGCTGCTGGTACAGATTGAGGCCTGGCCATACGAGAATGTTGCCCTGGACTGGCTGAGCGAACCCGAGAGGTATTCTGCTCTTGTGGAGCAGGCGCTAGAGACTGAGCTTGACCCCAAGGACGAGGCCACGCAGCTTCGCTTCCGGAACCATCGAGATTTCATTCTGTCGTTGGCACGTGTGATGCCACCGGGCGCCCGCCTGTGGCTGAGTGGCTGGCTGGAGGCCGTATCCTACGGGGCGATGCTGCCTGGTCACTGATGCGGTCGGAAAGCCACCCGCTCGCGGGTCGAGACGGCGCGTGAGCGGCAGCGCGAGCGCTTCGCTGGTTCTGAACGGCTGGTCTGCAATGGCGACATGGGCCCGGCGGAGATCCGCGAATACTGCGTGCTGGACGACGGGGGTAAGGGGCTGCTGCGGGCGGCGATGCAGCAACTACACCTCACCGCCCGCGCCTACCACTGCATCCTGCGCCCCTCGACGATGCTCGGGGTGCACCTGCCGAGAGGCGCATCCTCAAGCTGGCCCGGACGATTGCTGACCTGTCTGGGTCTGCATCCATCGAGACACCACATCTGGCCGAGGCTATCCAGTATCGTCCGCGCCGGCAGGTGTAGCGTGTTGGCCACCGACCTCTGGACTGTCTGCCCGCGGCAGGCCGCATGTTGGGCATGCGTGTCGTCAACCTCGTGGCGCTTTGGGGCGTGTCTTCAGTCTGCTGGACCCGAAGCAGTGTCAGACCAGCTTTCCCAGTTGAAGTACGGCGCTGATCAAGATCACCCGAGGGAATTCGAACAACAGAACTGTCAACCCCTCTCAGGCTGTGGAGGTGATGTTCTGGTTGCGGTTGCATCTTTGCGCTCTGCAGGATGATCAGGCAGAATGCTATTGTGTCACCTGTGCATCCGGCAGAGTGAGCGTGAGACTGTAGATGAAAACAGCTCACCACCAAACTGAAATGCACCCCCTCCCCTTGACCGCTTGGCAGGAGTATGCTACAATGTGGCTGATCGCAGGCCCATGTCGGCCATGGGCCATTCGCCATCGCCTACGCCAACGAGCAGTGAGTTATCATGACCCGAGT
>CBDURC010000324.1:0-2947 GCA_965369635.1 uncultured Anaerolineales bacterium
ACCCCTGCGCAAGCGCTGCTCGGCGGCGCGGTGGGGCTGATCGTTGCTGTGGTGCCGGGCTGGCTGATGCTTGCCGCGGGCAAATGGCTGGACGTGCGGGCCTTCTTCCGCGTGACCGGCATCTTGCTGATCCTCTTCGCCGCCGGACTGGTGGCCTACGGGGTGCACGAACTCCAGGAGGCGGCGCCACTGCCTACGTTTGTTGAGCATGAGTGGGACGCGAATCATATCCTCGACGAGCGCGGCGCGGTAGGGACGTTTCTTAAAGCGCTCTTCGGCTACAATGGCAACCCGTCACTGCTGGAGGTGACTGCCTACGGCGTCTACCTCGCCGTTGCAGGCATCGTCAGCCTACGGCGAGGCCGGACGATGGTTCTGGCAGCCGGACTTGGTTCTTGAGATCTCAACGGAAGGGAGGTGAGAAAGATGACGAAGGATCCAGTATGTGGGATGATGGTGAACCCTGAAACGGCTTCGGCCAAGGCCGAGTACAAGGGGCAGACCTACTACTTCTGCGCCCCGGGCTGCAAGGCGGCCTTTGAGAAGGACCCTGAGAAGTACCTGAAAGGGACCGAGAAGCACCCTCATCATCACGGGCATTGAGTCTTCTCCCCCTTCCTCCAAGGGTCCCCCGCCGGCTGTGGGTCGGCGGGGGACCCTTCTTCTGGGAGGCAATCCTGATGCTTCGCTCTGCAGTGGAGGTATGTGTACGTGACGTTCTCTGTGAGCTTCCCTCTGGCTTTCGCCGCGGGCTTGCTGTCCTTTGTTTCGCCCTGCGTGCTCCCTCTGGTGCCCATCTATTTGAGTTACTTGTCAGGGAGCAGTCTTCTCGAAGGGACGTTGCCCAGCCGGTGGCACGTTTTCAGGCAAGCTTTGGCCTTTGTTGCTGGCTTTAGCCTGGTTTTCATACTGGTCTTCGGTTTGCCTACAACGATACTGGGCCGCGGGTTGCAGCGATACAGCGACTGGATCGTCAGAATAGGCGGAGCAGCCCTCATTCTTCTTGGCTTGCACACAATGGAGTTGGTCACGATCCCAGCGCTCAACGCGACCCGCAGGATCGAGATGGGAAAAGGGCTGCAACCGGGCTATCTTCGTTCAGCGCTGTTTGGCACGACCTTGGCCGCAAGCTGGACGCCTTGCATCGGGCCACTACTGGGCACAGTGATGACGCTGGCTTTCACAGAGCCCACTCGAGGCTTGCTATTGCTCTCTGGCTACGCCATGGGACTGGCTCTGCCCTTCCTCTTGACAGCCGCGCTGCTGACGCAAGCGATGAGCTGGTTGAAGCGGCTCCACCGGTACATGAAGCTGATCAAAATCGTCAGCGGGCTGCTGATGGTTGGGGTTGGCATCTTGCTACTCACTGGGAAGATCTCAGCGCTCAACGCCTATCTTATACGCATCACACCGGAATGGTTAACACTATAATCAACACGTTTCACTGGCTAGTGCGCCACTGGCTGGCAGTGCTCAACCTCTTCTGGGCGGTCTACGCTGGGCTGCCGTGGTTGGCCCCCGTGCTGATGCGCACTGGCGCTCATGGCGCTGGCCGGGCAATCTATTCCCTCTACAGGACCCAATGCCATCAGATGGCGCAACGCTCCTTTTTCCTGTTTGGTCCGCAGCCGATGTACAGCCTGCCTGAACTTCAGGCCGCCTGGCCCGAGGCACATGGGCTAGCGGGGCTAAGGACAATTCTTGGGAACCCCGAAATGGGCTGGAAGGTTGCCTGGTCGGATCGAATGGTGGCGATGTTTGCCGGAACCCTTGCCTTTGGGCTCGTGTTTGCCCTGGTCAGACGGTGGCTGCGTCCCGCTCCTCTCCGGCTCGTTCTGTTGCTGCTCCTGCCGATAGCACTGGATGGGGGGACGCACCTCCTTAGCGACATTGGAGGGGTAGGGCAAGGATTCCGGGCGACGAACTACTGGCTGGCCCAACTCACGGGTCACCGGCTGCCGACATCTTTCTATGCTGGCGATGCGCTCGGGTCGTTCAATTCCTGGATGCGGCTGGTGACCGGAGTTCTCTTCGACTTGGCGCTGGTGTGGTTTCTATACCCCCGCCTGGAACCGATCTCACAAGAGGGAGTATCACAGTAGAAAGGACGTGAAGGATGACACGATACAACAGCCCTTTGATCTGGGCCATAGGGCTACTAGCCCTGGCCATCTTGCTGATGGGTTGCCAGCCACTGCCGGACAACCCAATCGACACACAGCCGGCTCAGACCGCGACGGGCCAACCAGCCGAATCGGTATCGCTTGCCACCGCAGGGGGCTACCAGGAAGGCTTCACCGATGACGGGGAGCCGTTCAAGGGAAACCCGGACGCAGCAGTCCTCATCGAAGAGTTCTCCAGCTTCCAGTGCCCATTCTGCGGCAAGTACTTCCGGGAGAGCTACACGGAGGTGATGGCGAACTACGTCCAGACGGGGCGGGCGCTCTATGTCTACCGAGACTTCCCTCTGCCGTCCCAACCCCAGTCCTCGCTGGCCGCCGAAGCGGCCAACTGCGCGGGACAGGTAGGCGGAGCGAGCGCCTACTGGGAGATGCACGACCAACTGCTGGGGCGCCAGGCCGAGTGGTCCGGGAGAAGCGACGCGAGCGATATCTTCAAGCGATACAGTGCTGAGCTGCGGCTGGATGCGGCCGCCTTTGACGGGTGCCTGGATTCGGGGGAGACGCGCTCCAACGTCGAGGCCGACGCTGCCGAGGGCAGCCAGCGGGGCGTGAGAGGCACTCCCACCTTCTTCATCAACGGTCAGGTGCTAGTTGGTGCACAGCCTTACTCCGTCATCGCCGAGGCGATTGACGCCGGCCAGGCAGGCGAGACACCACCAGCGATCGAGCCGACCACGCCAGCCCCGCCCCAAGCGGGGCCAGCCGCCGTGCCCACGCCAGCAGCCATCGTTCCAGCCGACGACGCCCTGGTTCTCGGCGATCCA
>CBDURC010000325.1:0-2911 GCA_965369635.1 uncultured Anaerolineales bacterium
TATACTTCTACGGAACTCTTCTGAATAAGACGCCCTCTTGGATGATAATGCAGAAGCCTTCCGCATAAGCAGCCAGAATTCGCACAAACCAGAGAGGTTCCCAATAACATCCCGCTGAGGGACTAAATGCGGAAGTCACCGATCCACTCGATCACGGACAGGATTATACCACGACCTCGCCTTTGTGTGCAAACACACCGGAAGTTCCGCGAGGCTCCGGACACATTGTCATGACACAACGCCCGAAACGACTTCTCGACCAGGCCTGCACTGAGCTGTGCCGAGGTGTGCGCGATGCCACCCGGATCAAGCGCTCGCCCACAGCATCAAACAAGCCAGCGTCCATTGAATCATGAAAAGCCCCTTTCGCACAGCGGCGAAAGGGGCTTCTACGTGGTTAGTATCCAATATCCAATATCCAATCTCTAATCTCCAATCCCCAATCTCACAAACCTCCGCTTGCCCACCTGCAACACCCGCCCCTTGTCCTTCACAGTCACTAAGGTGGCGATGTCGTCCACTTTCGCGCCATCCAGCCGCACGGCTCCTTGCTGTACCAGCCGTCGGCCCTCGCTCTTGCTTCTCACCAGGCCGGCGGCGTGGAGCAGGTCCACGACGTTGATGGGCTCGGCCAGCGTGAACTCCGGCATGTCGGGTGGCAGCTCCCGTTGCTGGAACACGGTGCGGAAGTGTTCCTCCGCCTTGCGCGCCGCTTCCGTCCCATGGAAGATCTCCACGATCTCGAAGGCCAGCCTCATCTTGGCATCCCGTGGATGCAGCTTGCCGGAGGCCAGGTCCGCTTCCACGCGCGCGATCTGTGCCGGCGTCCAGCGGGTGACCAGGTTCATGTAGTTGGACATGGCCTCGTCGGGGATGCTCATCACCTTGCCGTACATCTCCTGCGGCGGCTCGTTGATGCCGATGTAGTTGCCGGTAGACTTGCTCATGCGCAAGACGCCATCGGTGCCCACGAGGATAGGGAAGGTGAGGCAGATTTGGGGGCGCAGGCCGAAAGCCTCCATCAGCTTGCGCCCGGCCAGCAGGTTGAAGAGCTGATCCGTGCCACCGATCTGCACGTCAGTCTGCAAGGAGACAGCGTCGTAGCCTTGCATCAGGGCATACAGGAACTCATGGACCCAGATGGGGTCTCCTTTGGCGTGGCGATGGGCGAACCTGTCTCGAGCCAGGAACTGCTGCACGGTGAAGTGCGAGGCCAGCTCGATTACATCGGTGAAGGTGAGATCGGCCAGCCATTCGGAATTGCGACGGATGATGGTCTTCTCCGGATCGAGGATCTTGTACGCCTGGTCAACGTAGGTCTCTGCCTTGTCGGCCACTTCCTCCGGGGTCTGCTGCTTCCGGGCCGAGTCCTTATCGCTGGGATCGCCGATGAGCCCTGTGAAATCGCCGATGAGGAAGATGGCCTGGTGTCCCAGCTCATGGAACTGGGCCAGCTTGCGCATAGTCACAGTATGTCCCAAATGCAAGTCTGGGGCCGAGGGGTCGTAGCCGCAGTAGACCCGCAGCGGCCGGCCGCTGCGTACGCTCTCCTCCAGCCGCTCTCGCAGGTCCAGTTCCATGTTGCGGCGGATCTGCTCGTCGCCGAAATCCACACCGCGCATGATGATGGCAAGTTGTTCGTCAACGGGTCTCATGTGAATACCTCCAAGTCAAGGACGATGGTTTGAGGTGGCTGAGGGGAACCTCTCAGTCCCCTCAGACGTTTCGGACGGTTTCCAACAAAACGTTCGTGAGCGCCGCCAGGCTCGGGTAAACCGCCGTGCAGGGCAGTTGTCTGACCTCCGCTTCCCCGTGACGGTGGATGAGGGCCACGTCCAGCCCGGCGCTGCGAGCGCCTTCGCAATCGTCCGTCACGTTGTCGCCTACGTACAGCGCCTCGTGGGGCTGGCAGCCTGCCTGTGACAGTCCCATGCGGAAGATCTCCGGCGATGGCTTGGCCACGCCCACCAGCGAGGAGACGATCACGAACTCGAAGTAGCTGTCCAGGTTCCACCTGGACAGCTCGTTGGGCAGGTTCTCGTTCCAGTTGGAGATGACGCCCAACCGGTAGCCCGCCGCTCGCAGCCGTTCCAGTGTCTCCAGCGTGTCTTCGAACAAGGCGTCGAGTTGTCCGTTCACCACAGCAAAGGTGAGGGACTCCAGCATCTTCTCGCTGTACCCTGGCCGATTCCACAGCTCTAGTGTCTCCCCAAGCACTTCTCGCCAGAAGACGACGACGGTGTCTCCGGTGGCTCCCAGGCCCACGGCAGCATGCCGACGTCGATCGAACGTCTCGATCATCAGCCGCCGTAGCGCAACACCGTCGGGCAGTATCTGCTCGGCGCTGACAGTATTCGTGTAGTCGCTCAGGAAGCGGGCAAATACGGGCGGATCGCCCCAGCGCAGCAGCGTGCCGCCGACGTCGAAGATGATGAATCTGTAGGTCATTGATCGTCTCTCTGCGGGTGGCGGTTCAACCGAGTTGGACATTGGAACAAGCTTTGTGATGCGTGATGCGTGATCCGTGTTGCGAAGCGCGGTTGGCTTGCAGTACAACGACAGAAAGCGTGGCACTCGCGCCACGCTTTGAAGCCAGGAGAACTGTCGCAGTGAGCCATTCACGTATCGCGGGCGCGCAACGTCATCCGGGAGGGGCGTAGTCGCCCCCCGAATACGAGTAGCTTTGCCCGCGAACGCTGATGCTCATCATAGTGGCTGCATGATAGCACAGACTGAGACTGCTGTCAAACTCAGATCACGTGCTCTTCGCCCGCGCTGATCTGGCCAGCGGAGTGTTCCAAGGTGAGTTGGGAGGTGTCCCTTTCCTCAAGATCATCTCGCTTTGTATCGTTTCTGGTCCCTCGTCACTCCTGGACAACCGAGGAGATCAAGAGTCGAAGTTTTCCTGCTG
>CBDURC010000326.1:0-2907 GCA_965369635.1 uncultured Anaerolineales bacterium
CTCCTTCTTTGCAGAGTTAGCTGTGTGTTCGGTCTCAGGTTGGAAAGTTTGAACTTTCGAACCTTCGAACCTGGAACTTTCAAACCGTTACGGGTTCCGCCTCCATGCCTGCTGGCACATCCACATTCATGAGGCGGAGAATCGTCGGTGCGACGCACTCCAGTTGCAGGCCGTCGAGCTGTTGGCCGCCCATGTCTCGTTGCGGATCGTAGAGAATAATCAGGCCGTGCTGTGCGTGGTTGGCGTCGTCGGGGCCGGTGTCGTTCTCGAAGGTGTGAATACTGTCGAAGCCCAGCGAGCCCACAGATCGCCAGCCCAGGTCGCCGAAGTAGACGATCAGGTCGGGGGCGATGTGGCGCACCTCCCGGTACAGCTCCTGTGGCTTGAGCGCCACCGTGCCCAGCAGATGACCCTGGTGATCGGTGGTGGCCTGAAAGCGGCGGATCATCTCCTCGCGGAACGCTTCGTACTGAGCCGCAGGGATGATGCCTTTGGGCTCCCGACCTTCCACGTTGAAGAAGATACGGGCGTAATAGCCGCCGGAGCCCCACACCTTCGTCTGCTCCCAGTCCACTTCGCACTTCTCCAGCGGCACCAGGCCCGGCGGCTGGTCTTTGAGCACCAGCAGCCCCTGCTGCTTCAGCCACTCGTTGACACAGAAACCGCCTTCCAGCGGTTTGGCCCCGTGGTCCGAAACCACCAGCACAACCGTGTCCTCGCCTAGCTTCTCCAGCAGCTTGCCCAGTTCCCGGTCTAGGTGAACGTAGTAGTCGTGGATAGCGTTCTCGAAGGCACTGCCAGGCTGGTACCTGGGATGCTCCGGATCCATGTACGACCAGAAGCCGTGATGGATGCGGTCCACGCCCATGTCCACGAACATGAACAGATCCCACGGCTTGCTGTCCATCAGGTGGTTAATGACCTCAAAGTGCTGGTCGGCCATCTTATAGATCTGCTCCAGCAGCCAGGCTTTGTTCTCTGTGCGGAAGTTGCGCACATCGAACATGTACTGCTCACCGTCGAGCAACTCGGTGATTTCGTTTTTCAGTGAAGGGGGCCAGCACCACCTCTTGCCGCCCGGCGGCGTGAGGAAGGAGCTGATGCAGATGCCATTGAGCGGCTTCACCGGATAGGTCTGCGGCACGCCGACGAGGATGGGGCGTTTGTTGGCGCGGCTCAGCACGTCCCATACCCGATCCACATCCACCGCCAGGTTGGTGGCGATGCGCATCCGCTCATAGGAGTAGTCGGCGCGATTGCGGAAGCCGTAGAAGCCCAGTTGCCCAGGGTCCTTGCCGCTGAACATAGAGGACCAGGCGGGCACGGTGATGGGGGGATGGCTGGAGCGCAGCAGGCCGTAAGCTCCTTGGCTCATCAACCGACTTAGCGTAGGGAGCTCGTTCTGCCAACGCTCGAAGACCAATGTCGGGTCGGCGCAGTCAAGACCGATGAGAAAAACCCGCTTGCCCTTGTCGCCTCCCTGGGCTGGGCTCATCCTTTTTTTGCTTCCTCCGCTCGCTTGTGGGCCATACCCTCGACCAGAATCTTGCTTACCTCCGGGCGAGTGAACTCCTCTGGCAACGGTTCGCCGTTGGCCAACATCTGGCGCACCTGCGTGCCGCTGAGGAAGACGTGATTCTCCGGCTCGTGCGGGCAGGTCTTGGCCGAGACCACCGCCTTGCACTTGCGGCAGTAGAAGGCGTAGTCGAAGAAGAGCGGAGTGATGAATAGCTCGTGGGGCAGGAACTCGTCGAAGATGTAATGGGCATCGTAGGTGCCGTAGTATCCCTTGACGCCAGCGTGATCCCTCCCAACGATGAAGTGGGTGCAGCCGTAGTTTTGGCGGGCGATGGCGTGGAAGATGGCCTCACGGGGGCCGGCGTAGCGCATGGCTGCCGGGTAGACGCCGAGCAGCACGCGGTCGGCCGGGTAGTAGTCCCGCAGGATGGTCTGGTAGCTTTCCATGCGCACGTCGGCGGGGATATCATCCGGCTTCGTCTCGCCCACCAGGGGATGCAGGAAGAGACCATCCACGATCTCCATGGCCACTTTCTGGATGTACTCGTGGGCGCGGTGGATGGGGTTGCGCGTCTGGAAGGCCACGATGCGCCGCCAGCCTCGAGCGGCGAACAAGCGCCGCGTCTGCGCCGGATCGTGCCGGAACTCAGGGAATTCAACCTCGCTGGGGCGGTTGAGCAGGTAGATGTTGCCGCCTAGCAGCATCTCACCTTGCCGATAAAGGCGGGCGACGCCAGGATGGGCGTCGTCGGTGGTGCGATAGACCTTCTCCGCTTCCTTTTCCTTGTCGTACTCGTACTTCTCAGCCAGTTCCAGGAGGCCCATGATGTTCTCTTTGCCATCGGGGGTGCGTTCCACCAGGGCCATTTCCTGTCCTTCCTTGAATGTGTCAGCCTTTTCTTTGGCGACTGGCAGAGCCACAGGTATCGTCCAGGCTAGCCCGCTGGGCAGCCGCATGTCGTCCAGCACCGTGCGGTAGACGTCGCTGGTCATGAAGCCGGTGAGCGGGGAGAAAGCACCCACGGCGATGAGTTCCAGGTCGGAAACTGCCATAGGGGTGAGGAACACTTTGGGCATAGATTGAGCGCGTTCCAGCGCCGCTTCGCGCAGGGAGCCGCGCAGCATACGGTCCACCAACGTCCCGCCGTGAGCGGGCATGGCTTTGACTGCGAGTGTCATGATGATCTCATCCTCCTGATAGGGATTATCGCGTCTGCTGGGGGCAACGCAACTGCCCCCAGCAAAGAGATAGCGTTTGTTGTAGCGGACGACAAAGTATAGCAGAAATGAGCCTCTGTGTCAATTTGACATTCCAATGAAATGCAAGTATACTCTCAAGGTTGTAGAGACAACGCGTCACCGTGACTTGACACCATGCCGGCAGCGAGT
>CBDURC010000327.1:0-2904 GCA_965369635.1 uncultured Anaerolineales bacterium
GCGTCCGACACGGCTGGCGTGAGCCGGATGGAGCAGCCACCCAACGTGGACATCATTCGCGTGATGTGCACCGGACGCATCGACCCTGTCTTTGTCCTCAAGGCCTTCGCTGAGGGAGCAGATGGAGTCATCGTCTCCGGCTGTCACCCGCCGAGCGACTGCCACTACCAGGAGGGCAACTACAAGACCTTCCGACGCATGCCGTTGCTGCAAGCGCTGCTAGCGCAGTACGGCCTCGAGGAGGGACGTTTCCACTGGGGCTGGATCTCCGGCGCGGAGGCCCCCCAGTGGGCGCAACTGGTGCGGGACTTCACTGAGCAGGTGCGCGACCTGGGGCCGCTCAACTGGAAGCGTCAAATCGAGAGCAAGGAGTAAGGCCAATGTCTGAGGACACGAAAGAGACGAAAAACGGGAAACTCAAGCTAGGCCTCTACTGGGCTGCCTCTTGTGGCGGCTGTGACATCGCCATCTTGGAATTGCGGGAGAAAATCCTGGACCTGGACGCAGCAGCAGATATCCTCTTCTGGCCGGTGGCGATGGACTTCAAGTACAAGGACGTCAGAGCCATGCCCGACGGCCACATGGATGTCGTTCTGTTCAACGGTGCCATCCGCACCTCGGAGAACGAGGAGCTCGCCCATCTCCTGCGCAAGAAGACCAAGGTGCTGGTGGCCTTTGGCTCGTGCGCCCACGAGGGCTGTATTCCCGGCCTGGGCAACCTCTTCGACCGCCAGTCCATCTTCGAGCGGGTGTACCTGACGTCAGAGTCGGTGGACAACCCCAAAGGCTACCTGCCACAGACCACCTACCAACTGCCTGAGGGAGAGATCCACATTCCCAAGTTCTACAACACGGTCAAGACGCTGGACCAGGTGACGGAGGTGGACTACTACGTGCCCGGCTGCCCACCGCAGGCCCCCCAGATATGGGCCGTGATCCTGGCCATCCTGGGCGGGAATCTGCCGCCCAAGGGCAGCGTGGTCGGAGCCAACGAGAAGACCGTCTGCGACGAGTGCAAGCACAAGCGGGAGGAGAAGCGCATCAAGAAGTTCTACCGCCCACACGAGATCATCCCCGACTCCACCAAGTGCCTGCTTGACCAGGGCATCATCTGCTCAGGGCCAGCGACGCGCGGCGGCTGTGGGGCGCTCTGCCCCAGCGTGGACATGCCCTGCCGTGGCTGCTACGGCCCGCCGCCTGGGGTGATCGACCAGGGCGCGGCGCTGCTTTCGGCGGTGGCTTCGGTGGTGGACGCCGACACCGAGGAGGAAGCAGCCCGCATCGTGGGCGAGATCGTGGACCCAATCGGCACGTTCTATCGCTTTGGCCTGCCCAAGTCGCTGCTGCATCGGGTCAAGCTGGAGTGGAATGGGGATTAGAGGTTGGAAGTTGGAAGTTAGAGGTTGGAGGCCGGATAGGTTCTAAGGAGAGTACCTATGCAAAAGATAAGCATTGACCCCATAACGAGGCTGGAAGGGCATGGGCGGATTGACATCTTCCTTGACGATGCAGGAGACGTCGCCAACGCCTACTTGGTTGTCCCCGAACTGCGCGGATTCGAGAAGTTCGCTGAAGGCCGGCCAGTAGAGGAGATGCCGCGCATCACGCCGCGCATCTGCGGCGTCTGCCCGGAAGCACACCACATGGCCGCGGCCAAGGCCTGCGACGCCGTCTACCATGTGGAAGTGCCGCCGACGGGCAAGATGTTGCGCGAGCTGCTCTACTCAGCCTTCTACGTCGCCGATCACACCGTGCATTTCTACATCCTCGCCGCGCCCGACTTCGTCTTGGGGCCAGATGCGCACCCTGCCGAACGCAACATCCTGGGCCTGATACACAAGGTCGGCGTGGAGATCGGCGGCAGCGTCATCGCCAACCGCGGCAAGGCCATGGACATCGTGGGCATGCTGGGCGGCAAGACCATCCATCCGGTGGGCGCACTCCCTGGCGGCGTAAGCAAAGCGATCAACGGAGAGGAACGGGCTCAGATCGAGGCCTGGGGCCACGAATTGGTCGACTTCGGTCTGTTCAGCCTGCAACTGTTCGCCGACGTGGTGCTGGGGAACCAAGGCTACGTGGACATGATCCTCAGCGACACCTTCACCACCCCCATGTACTACATGGGGATGGTGGACGAGAACAACCTCGTCAACTTCTACGATGGCAAAGTACGCGTCGTGGACCCCGAGGGCAAGGAATTCGTCAAGTACAGCCCGGAGGAATATCTGGACGTGATCGCCGAGCGCGTCGAGCCTTGGACTTACCTGAAGTTCCCCTATCTCAAGAAGGTGGGGTGGAAGGGGTTCGTCACCGGTATGGACAGTGGTATCTACCAGGCCACGCCACTGTCGCGGCTCAACGCCTCCGACGGCATGGCCACGCCGAAAGCGCAGGAGGCCTACGAGAAGTTCTACGCCACGTTAGGCGGCAAGCCAGTGCACAGCACGCTGGCCACCCACTGGGCGCGGTTGGTCGAGCTGCTCTACTCGGCAGAGCGCATCGTCGAACTGGCCACCGATCCCGATATCACCGACCCGCACGTGCGCAACATCCCCACGGAGACGCCGACCGAGGGTGTGGGCATCGTGGAGGCGCCGCGCGGCACGCTGACCCACCACTACGTTACCGACGAGAATGGGATCATGCAGAAGTGCAACCTCATCGTCGGGACGACCAACAACTACGCGCCTATGTCGATCTCCATCAAGAAGGCAGCGAAGGCCTTCATCAAAGGCGGTGAGGTCACCGAGGGGCTGCTGAACCGGGTGGAGATGGCCTTCCGCTCCTACGACCCCTGTCTCGGCTGCGCCACGCATACCCTACCTGGTCAGATGCCCCTGGAAGTGCACATCTGCGATGACAAAGGCGACGTCGTAGAGGTGCTCAGGCAAAACATGTGAATTG
>CBDURC010000328.1:0-2885 GCA_965369635.1 uncultured Anaerolineales bacterium
TGCTGCGCGTCTATCTGATGCGGGTCTTCTGGACGGCGGTGTATGGTGGCGGCGGGGCGGTGGAGGGGATCACCCTGCCGATGATGATAACCTACGCCACTCTCAGCAACATCCAGGGGATCGTCATCTCCAGTTGGGTTCAGTGGGAGATACAGCACAAGGTGCGCGATGGCAGCATCGTGATTGACCTGATCCGGCCCTACGGGTTTCTGCGCTCCCTGGCGGCCTCCCACCTGGGCGGAGCGCTGCTCTGGGGTGGGCCGATGGCGGCCTTCACCCTGGCGACGTCGCTGCTCCTCGTAGATTTGCAGCCGCCGGCGTCGCTGGCGACGGGCCTGGCCTACCTGGCCAGCTTGATCCTGGCCGTCGGGGTGAATTTCTGCTTGTTAGCAATGGTGGGCCTGGTTGCTTTCTGGACGCTGGAGTTGTTTGGATTCAATTTCATCTTCGAGTTTCTCAGCCAATTCCTTTCCGGGGGCCTGATACCCCTCTGGTTCCTCCCGCTCTGGGTGCGGCGGACCGCGGAGTGGCTGCCCTTTCAGAGCCTGGCACACCTGCCCCTTTCCATCTACCTCGGCAAAATCGGGGGGACGGCCATCTGGATGGCGCTCCTCAAGCAAGCGGCCTGGATAGCAGTACTCTCAATCGTCGTCTGGCTCATCTGGAAGACAGCGGAGCGCAAGATGATCGTTCAAGGAGGATAGTGTGCATCGGTTGCGGGTGCTGGGGCTGGTGATGCTGGCAGGCATCAAGAGCCGCATGGAATACCGGCTGGACTTTTTCCTGCGGGTGACGATGGGGGTGGTGTGGAACCTGACGAGCCTGGTCTTCATCTGGGCCGTGCTCGCCCGCTTCAAGAGCATGGCCGGATGGAGCCAGGAGGAGGTCTTCTTCATCTACACCCTTCGGCTATTGGCCCATGGCTGTTATTGCTTGCTCTTCCACAACGTCCAGATGGTCTCCCGGTACGTGCGACGGGGAGGTTTCGACCGCGTTCTGCTGCGCCCGCTGAACCCCCTCCTCCAACTGATCACCTGGGACTACGACCCCGCGGGCATCGGCGACCTGGGGTTGGGTCTCGTCTGCTTCGTGATGGTCAGCCGGTTGCTCGAATTTCATTGGACGCCGCCAGCGCTCGTCTTTCTCGTTCTGGTGGTGGCCGGGGGCTGCCTGATCGAGCTATCGATCTTCCTGATCATCAATACCCTGGCCTTCTGGATAACCGAGGCGGGTAGGTTGACGTGGCTCGTCCTCACCTTCAGCGACAACTTCGCCCTCTACCCGCTGGACATCTACAACGGGGCGCTCCAGTTCGTGTTGACCTTTCTCGTACCGGTGGGGTTCATGAGCTACTATCCGGCGACGCTTTTCCTGAACCGGACGGAGGACACTCTTTTCTCCCCCGCCTTCGCCTACCTGACGCCGCTGGTGGGGCTGGTGCTTTTCGCCCTCGCCTACTCCTTCTGGCGGGTGGGGATCAACCGCTATCAGAGCACGGGATCATAAGCCACAGAGAGCACAGAGAAAACCTCCCTGTGTCCCCTGGGTCCTCTGTGACTAAACCTAAGGGAGGGGCCTCTCTTGGAAAGAATCAAGAGCGCTCTGGCCTTGAAGGGCAACGTCCGCATCATCGTTATATTATCATTTCTATCCAGCATAGGCGGGAAGATGCAGGAGGTTATATGGGACCCCTTCGTCCTGAGTCTGGGTGCTTCTATGCCCACCCTGGGGGCCCTCAAGAGCACCAGGAGCATCATAGCTTCACTCGTGCAGCCGATTTCCGGGAGGGCGGCGGACAGGCTGGGACGGAAGCCTTTTATCATCATGGCCAGCCTGCTCACCCTGGCCGGCTTCGTCCTTTGCGTAGTCGCCCATACCTGGTACTTCCTTATCCCGTCTATCGTCCTCTGGGGCGTGGCCGCCCTCGGCAGCCCGTCACGGCAATCGCTGCTGGCGGAATCGGTCGAGCCCGGGGAACGGGGCACGGCTTACAGCGTGGTGACTTTCTCCGGCACACTGACGGGCTTCTTCGCCCCGCTCGTGGGAGGCTTTCTGGCTACGGATTATGGGTTCAAATCTATCTTCTACGTCTCCATCCTGATGGGGGCCCTCTGTCTGGGACTGACGGTCCTCTTCATCAGGGAAACTTTGCGTGAGAGGGGGACTGGTGCGATCTGGGTCGGAGGGGACGTCAAAGCGACGTTAGTGAGCCTTTTCAAGCCAGAGCGGGGCCTGGAGGGGTTCTACGCGGCCATGACGCTGGATGCATTCTCTGTCGGCGTGTTCGGGAGCATTTGCTACGGTATGCTCACCAAGACCTTTCGTTTCATTCCCTATCAACTCGGCATATTGAGCACTGCCTCCGCCGTTTCGATGGCCGCTTCACAAATCCCGATGGGAAAACTCGTAGACAGGTACGGGCGCAAACCCTGCCTGATCATCTCTGGAATCTTGATCGTTTTCACCGTGCTCGGATGGCTGGTTTCCACGAGCTTCGAGGCGTTTGTTATCCTCCAGATCCTCGGCGGCATCGCCATATCAGCTTGGCACCCAGCGTCGTGGGCGTTACTTGCCGACAGCGTCCCGGAGGAGGGCAGGGCGGAGGCGATGGGCAGATTCACCTGTTTCAAGGACCTGCTCTCCTCTCCTGCCCCTTACGTTGGCGGCATTCTGTACGAGCTTTCCGGATTCCGGGGCCCGATAGTGGCAAGCCTGATCCTGAAAGTGATCGTTCTGATGATCATACTCCTGTTCATACGCGAGAAAAAGCACAGGTGAAGGAGGCAATCGAAAATGAAGCTGAGACGTTACAAAGGCAACCCCATCACCGAGCCCAGGGGAGACGATTGGGAGGCGGTGGCGACCTTCAATTGCGCCGCTATCTA
>CBDURC010000329.1:0-2863 GCA_965369635.1 uncultured Anaerolineales bacterium
TTGAGGGAGGGTGAGGCTAACAAGGCACCGACGAAACTCTGCCCAGAGTGTGGCGCGCCCGCCCCCCCCCGATGCGACACAGAGCCTCATCCTTGCTTGGCGCTTCGGCCAGCCTGTGGTACAATCACACTGCTTATTGGGCACTTGTCCACCTGTGAACTTGTTTCCTCGGCATGATGGAGGTAGATGTGAATTCACTTCGCTCGTTGACGGAGCGCATGCGGCAGAATCATGCTGTGGAGCACGCGACCATCCACCTGCTCTCTGGTCGCTACCCATCGCTGCGCCTGGTGGGCCGTACCACGGCCAGCGGGTTCCTGCTTGCCGGCCAAGTTGCCACCGAGACGGTGGTCGAGACGGTTATGGAAGCACTGGATCGTCTGCGCCACGGCGAAAGCGAACTGGCTGTGCATCCCAATTGCGGCAGCAACATTGTTGTGGGAGGGGTGCTGGCGGGACTGGCAGCCTGGTTGGCTACCCGCGGGCGGCGTCGCTCCTCCTGGGAGCAAGCCCTCAGTGCCCTGCTGGCCGCCACGGTCGCGCTCACGGTCGCCCAGCCCTTGGGGTTGCTGTTTCAGGAACGGGTCACCACCACATCAGCGGTGGATGATGTTCGGCTCAGGCAGGTAGTATCGGGGCGTTTGGGGCCGATGAAAGCCCACCGCGTGGAGCTGGTGCGGCGTTGAGCCGCTCACAGCCTCGTATGGCGCGCAAACGGGGAGCCACAGTGGCTCCCCGTTTCGCTGCCCAGCTTCTTGTCTGCTGCCTGGCTGCCGTCACCCCAGAGCCTGCTGCTCAGACTGTAGGCAGCACTCGCTTCATGACGCGGAGATTCTCCAGCGCCTTCCCGGCGCCGATGGCCACACAGGACATGGGATCTTCGGCCACGTAGCAGGGCACGCCGGTCTCCTGGGTCAACAGGCGATCAAGGTTACGCAGCAGCCCGCCACCGCCCGTGAGCATCATGCCCCGGTCAATGATGTCCGCAGCCAGCTCAGGGGGCGTCTTTTCCAGCACCCCCTTGGCGGTGCCCACGATGGCTGCCAATGGCTCGGCGATAGCCTCAGTCACCTCATTGGAAGTGATCTCAATGGTCTTGGGCAAGCCGCTCACCTGATCCCGCCCCCGCACCTCCAGCGTTGCCTCGTTCTCCATAGGCAGCGCGCTGCCGATCTCGATCTTCATCTGTTCGGCTGTGTGTTCTCCCACCAGCAGGTTGTACTTGCGGCGGATGTAGTTGATGATTGCCTCGTCGGTGCGATTGCCGCCGACGCGCACCGAGCTGAAGGCACCGATATCGTACATGGAGATCACGGCTGCCTCAGTGGTGCCGCCACCGATGTCCACCACCATGTTGCCCGTAGGAGTACCGATGGGCAGCCCCGCACCATAGGCCGCGGCCAGCGGTTCGGGAATCAGGTAGGCTTCTTTGCCCCCCGCCTGCACTGCCGCGTCGTGTACGGCCCGGCTCTCCACGCTGGTCACCCCCACGGGGACGCTGATCATCACCAGTGGCTTGAACAGTGTCCGGGAACCGATGACTTTTTGGATGAAGTAGCGCAGCATGGCTTCCGTGACCACATAGTCAGCGATGACGCCATCGCGCAGCGGCCGCGCTACCTCGATGCTTTCGGCGGTGCGGCCCAGCATGTCCCGGGCCTCTTCACCGATGGCCACGATGCGGTTGTCGTTGGCAGAGATCGCAACAACCGAAGGCTCGCTCAGAACAACCCCCCGCCCCTTGACGTATACCCGCACATGCACCGTGCCCAGGTCGATTCCGATCAACTTCTCAAACAATGTATCCCCCTGTATGCAAACAGCGCACTTATCCGCTGAACTATGCCAACTAGCGCCTTTTTCCCACAACCCGTGAGATTATAACAGAGGATGAGCTTCCACGCAAACCACGAGGCTGCGCACAACCGACACAAGACGTCACACTGCGGTTCTTGCGGGATTGAGCGCATCTGTGCTATCATTGGCGCATTCCCAAAGGCCTGACATGTTTCAGGTAACCCATCATACCCCCGTGTGAGGTGCTGCATGCTCGCTGACGTGATCCTGACCAACGGCCGCGTCCACACTATGGACGCGGCCCTGCCGCTGGCGGAAGCAGTGGCCCTGACCGGAAACCGCATCCTGGCCTTGGGCAGCACAGCGGACATCGCCCTGCTGCGCGGGCCAAAGACACAGGTGATCGACCTCAGCGGCCGCCTGCTGCTGCCCGCATTTGCGGACAGTCACGTTCACCTGGCGACGTACGCGCTGGCTCGCCAGCGCATGGATCTGAGCAACGCCCGCTCAGCCGAGGAGGTGGCGACCATCGTTGCCCAGCAGGCTTCGAACACGCTCCCCGGCCGCTGGTTGCGCGGTCACGGTTGGGATCGTAACGTGTGGCGCGACAGCACGCTGCCCACGAAGGCAGTTCTGGATGCCGCTGCTCCGGAGCATCCCGTGGCCCTGGGAAGCAAGGACCTACATAGCGTGTGGGTGAATTCGCAGGTGCTGGTGCGGGCAGGGATCGCAGCAGCCACGCCGGACCCACCCGGCGGGGTCATCGCGCGCGATCCCCACGCGGGTCAGCCCACAGGCATCCTGCTAGAAGAAGCCTGCAAGCTGATCTCGCGCCTCTATCCCCGCCCCACACCAGCAGAGTGTGCGGATGCAGTCAGAGAGACCCTGCCGTCGGTCTGGGCCGCGGGTATCACCAGCATTCATCAGATGGGGGATTCGCCCGATGCCCGCGCCTTCCGCGCCTTCCAGTTGCTGAACCAGCGAGGCGAGTTAGGACTAAGAGTGTTGTACTACCTCCCGCGGGAGAATCTGGACTCGGCCATCGCCGTGGGGCTGCGCAGCGGCT
>CBDURC010000330.1:0-2848 GCA_965369635.1 uncultured Anaerolineales bacterium
CTAAGATCATATTCTGAAAGGAGAGCTCCTAATGAGCGAGGTAACCGTTTTCGTTCGCAAAGCAAGTGGCCTGGTACGGTCCTGGTCGGTCCTGGACGCTTTCATCTACGCCACGTTCTCCATCAACCTCATCACCCTTGGACTGTACATCTTCTCCTATTGTTATTACTTCGAAGGGCACCTGGTGCCGGCGTTGATCATCGGTGCCGCCTTCACCATCTTCGAAGTGATCGTCTACGCCAGCCTGATCTCGGCAATGCCGCGCGCCGGCGGTGACTACGTCTGGCAGAGCCGCATTCTGGGGCGCGCCCTCGGGTTCATCCTGAGCGTGACTGGCTGGTGGTTCATCCTCTGGCTGTGGGTGCCGCTCTACGGCCAGATGCTCGTGTACGAATTCTTCACCCCCATTCTAGCCATCCTGGGTGCACAGGGTGCAGCTCTGTGGTTCATGGGCTCCAGCGGCCTGCTGGTCGGATCGCTGGTCGTCTGCGCGTTCGTGTTCCTATACATCGCCGTCGGTATGAAGTGGTATGCGCGCATCCAGAAGTTCTGCTTCTGGGGTGGCATGGTGGGCTTGCTGTTGGTGTTCGTCCTGCTCCTCGCCGGCAACAACCAGACTTTCGTCACCAATCTCAACGCGATAGTGCCCGACATGTTTGGCACTGAGGCTGTAGATCTGTATCAAGCCACCCTGCAAGCGGGCGAGGAGGCTGGCACCGCAGCGGCCCCGTGGGGCAATATGGCCGTGGGAGCAAGCATGGCCTTGATCCCGATGATCGTCTTCTTCAACCTGTGGCCGAACTGGGGCTCCACCCTCTACGGCGAGGTGCGGGGCGCCAGCGACTACAAGCGCAACTTCTGGGGCATGGCGTTGGCGATTATCGTCACGACCGCGCTGGCTCTGATCTTCTTCGCCCTGATCGCCAAGACGTTGGGTTGGGACTTTTACAACAAAGCTAACGGGGCCTTCTGGAATTACACCTGGGGCTACACGGACGAGCCACCGCCCCTGCCCTTCTGGCCCTACCCGGCGCTGTTTGCGGCCTTTATGACCACCAGCCCCGTGCTCCAGTTCCTGGTCATCCTCTTGATGAGCCTCTGGTGGTTCGGTTGGTCAGGTACGGTGTTCATGAGCTCCACCCGTGTCATCTTTGCCGCCGCGTTCGACCGCATGTTGCCGGAATGGGCGTCCAAAGTGGAACCGCGCACCCGGACGCCGATCAACGCGCTGCTGCTGATGGTAATACCATCCATCATCATCTCCATCCTCTACGCCTACAACATCTTCGACTTCCAGACCCTGGCACTGGACTCCACCCTGGTCATTGCGGTCACCTTCCTGGGATCCACCGTGGCAGCCATCATCCTGCCCTGGCGTTCGAAGGACGTGTTCGAGGGCTCACCCATCTCCAAGTTCAAGGTACCCGGCTGGCTGAGCTGGATCGTGATGATTCTGTACGGGATTGGATCCATTTACCTGATCATCACCTCCGTGGGCTATGGCATTGACGCGTTCGGCATGGCGAGCGGTGGTATGTCGTGGATCATTCTGCTCGTCACGTGGGCGCTGACGATCGTCAACGCGGTGATGCTGGCATGGATCCTGTACTACGTCGGGAAGAGATTGGCGGTCGAGGGCCAGTTCCCTCTGATTACCACGGCCGGGTTGATCTTCCTGTTCTTCCTCGACTGGCTACTGGTGGAGTGGTTCTGGGACCCGAACCTGCTCTACGGCATCGGCTGGACCAACGTCCCCTCGATGGTCTTCATGATCGGCTGCTACGGCCTGGCCGCAGCGATCTTCTACGGCTTCAACGCCTACCGTCGCAAGCAGGGCATTGACATTGACAAGGTCTACAAGGAGATCCCGGTCGAATAGGAGGTCATCCTGAGCTTGTCGAAGGACATGCTCCAAGTGGATCGTTTCCAAAAAGGCTTGTCCTGAGCCTACCGAAGGGGCGTCCCCTGCAAGATGGAGACGCCCCTTGTTTTGGAACCTATGCCAGCGTTGTTGCAGCCCGCGCAGCAGTTGCCCGGAACCCCGTCAGGCAGCCGCCAATTCAGCCACTGACTCCAGCAGAACGTCGGCGTGAGGGGACAGCATCTCCCTTGGGCTGACGCCGGAGAGCACCCCGACGACGAGGCCGACCCCGGCGGCCCGGCCCATCTCCAGATCGGCCACGGAATCCCCGACAACGACCGCCTGCGCGGGAGCCACGTCCGTGGCCTGGCACACGGCCCAGACCATATCCGGCGCGGGTTTGATCGGCAGGCCGTCGTCGCCACAGACGAGAGCCTCCACGAAGGACGCGATACCCAGCGCGGCGAACGTCGCTTCGGTAGGCGCGCGGTCATCCACGGTGGCTACGGCGATCTTCAGTCCATTGTCACGCAAACCCCTGAACAGCCCAGGAAGGTCTGCCAGGGGACGCGCCTGCCCTACAGGGTCGGGCGCATACCAGACATCTGCCACCACGGCCTCAGACACCTGTTGAGACAGGCCGGCCTCGCATAGCAGGTTCACCGTCAGTGTCCGCAGGCCCGCCATCGGCGTCGTGGCCAGTCGTCCATCGGGGGCGATCTGCCCAGAGTTAGGATCAAACCCCATCACGCGGAACAGCCGAGCGGCCACCGGGAGGCCGGTGACGTCTTCCAACCGGCGCGCCAATTCCATTACCCATTCGCTCCACATTCCGTGGAAGCCAATCAGCGTGCCACCCTTGTCGAAGATGATCAGTTCTGTGGCAAGCGCCGCCAATTCTGGCATGAGAATCTGTGTCACAGAGGGCATCTGCTCCGGTTTCCTCAAAGGAACCACTCTAGCCTACGAAAAGGCATCCCCGTCGAG
>CBDURC010000331.1:0-2815 GCA_965369635.1 uncultured Anaerolineales bacterium
CGCCTTCGGCCCCGGGCGGGATTAGCAAGGCTCGCCAGATGGTGAGCGTGAGAGGTGTGAGGGCATGAGTCAGCGCAGCAGATGGTCTACAGCCAAGCTGGGTGTGATCGGGATAGTTCTTGTGGTGGTCGGAGCGCTCTCGGTCATCATCACTGGGCGCTCCGGACCGCTTTCTGCTTTCCGTGCTGTTTTGCTCCGGCAGCCCACGGTCGTCGAGCGGCTGGCCCCGCTTGCCCCGCTTGGGGCGGGGCTGGTCCCCACGGTTCCCGCCACCATCGTATCCACTCCCGTGGTGTATACCGCCACACCGAAGCCGGTTCCTCCTGCTTCCCCTTCGCCCGCAATGACCGCCGCCGCGCAGGCCTCTCCACTGCCAGTAGATCTGCCAGCGACCGCGAGCCAGGAGCGTTTCGGTGTGGGCGTAGCCCTGCATCCTATTGAGCAATACGATGTGGCCAGGCTAGGGGCAGGTTGGTATCTCGATTGGCAGACGAACCGTGATCCCCCCCGTCTCAATGGCATAGCCTATGCCCAGATGGTGCGCTTCGCCGACGATGGGTACCGTCCTGACCTGGTCACTATCGAGGCGATCGCGGCCAACAATCCGGGTTCTCTCTGGGTCATCGGCAATGAGCCGGACGTCGTCTGGCAGGACAACGTGACGCCGCCTGACTACGCCGAGGCCTACCACGAGCTCTATCACACCCTGAAGAAAGCAGACCCTTCCTGCCAGGTGGCTATTGGCGGCGTGTCGCAACCCACGCCACTGCGCTTTCAGTATCTGGACATGGTTCTGGAGGCTTACCGGGCACTCTACGATGAGAAGCTGCCTGTGGACGTGTGGAACGTGCACGCGTTCATCTTGCGTGAGGAGAAGGATTCCTGGGGCGTGGACATCCCGCCGGGGATCGAAGCCAGCAGCGGCATGCTCTACGAGATCGAGGATCACGACGACCTGGAGATCTTCCAGCAGCAGGTTTTCGCTTTTCGGCGCTGGATGAAGGCGAACGGGGAGAGGGAGAAGCCGCTTATCATCAGCGAGTACGGCATACTGATGCCGGCCGAGTATGGCTTCGATCAGCGGCGGGTTCGGGACTTCATGTACGCGACCTTCGATTTCTTCCTCACCGCTGTCGACGATGAATTGGGGTACGCTGCCGATGGCAACCGTCTGGTGCAGCGCTGGGCCTGGTACAGCCTGAGCGACCGCACATACGCCACGGGCAATCTCTTCGATCCCGACACCCAGCAGATCACTCCATTGGGTCTGGCCTACGCCGACTACATCTCTCGTTTAGATTAACCGCAACTGCTCAGGCTGCTGCCCACTTGATTGCAGATTGCAGATTGCAGATCCGACTCCTCTGAAATAACCCAAGATTGTCAGCGGATTGAGCGGATTGAGCTGATTTTGCTTCATTCTTGTCCGCTTCATCCGCTCAATCCGCTGATGGCTTTTGGCCTTTTGCACTAGAGTCAGATCCGAAATCCGCATTCCGCAATCATCTTTCATCCCCCCTCTTGGCTTGTGAGGTAGAATCAAGGCAACACGCCGGCCGAAGGCACCATGCGCTCGTAGTGCACGCCGGACAGACCGAGGCGGTTGCCAGCGACGGTAGTCAGGCCACTTAGGAAGAAGACCTGCGTGGAGCCGCCGCCGTCGAGGTTGATGGCCTCGATGGCGCCCGCATCGGCGAGGAGTTCTGCGAGTTCGACCAGCGTGGCTCCCTGGCTATCCGCCTCAAGGTGCTTGGCTCTCTTCTCAATGCCCGCCACGCCGACCACCACCAACCGCCCTTCTCGATCCACGCCCATCCCCACGCGGCCCGCACGCGTCCTATCCACATCGTCGGGGTATTCGGTGGGCACCACGCCGATCTCCATGCGGCCGTTGTCGCCCGGCCGGTCAACCCAGAACTGCTCTTCGGCCAGTCGTGTCGGCGTGAGGACCGATCGCCCCCCTCGCAGGAGCAGAGGACCCACCTGCAGGGCCTGCACGATATCCTGCTGCTCCTCACGGGCGAAGCGATAGCTCACCCAGGGCCGGGCGCGCAGCGTAACGCGCAGCCGGGCATGGGCTTCGGCCGCCAAGACGCGGGGGGCAAAGGAGAGCACAAAGCCGTTCTGGGGGATTTCTAGCCGTCCGCCTTCTTTCCAGCCAACCACTCGCTGGTCAATGATGGTGAGTTCGACGCGGCCTGGGGCGGAGGGGGTGCGGCCCAGAGCGCGGCCGTGAGTGGCCGTACCGTAGATGCGGGTGTAGACGGTCACCTCCGCGGGGACGTTCAGGGTGAAAGGCATTGGGCTGCCAGCCCCGCCCCAAGCCCCGCCCCAAGCGGGGCAAGCGGGGCCAGGCCCTAGCCGCGTGCCGTCAGCCAGAATGATGCTGACGTCCTCCATGGAGAAGAGACCGGCCTGCCAAGAGCCGCTGGTTCGCTGAAGAAGCGTGGCCCGCTGGTACAGCGGCGGGCGCAAGATGTCCCCGTCCTGAACGAACAGCCCGAACGGCTCGCCCAGGGCGGAGTGGAAACTGAAGAAGTCATTGTGCTCTAGCAGGAAGAAGGCGGTGTTGAAGGCGATACGCGGGCGCTCTCGCCACACCAGGTCTCGCACGAACCCCAGCCGTCCGATGGGGATCAGGTTCCTCGTCACATCAAAGCCCGCAAACTCCATCATGCGTTGCGGCGGGCCGACTCCGGGGCCCAACTCCAGCCGCAGGCGGCCCTCGCTTTCCAGCAGTGCCAGCACAGCTTCGCCACGCTGCTGCCAGATTGTCTCCCTGGTGGGTGTGGCCACCCTCCAACCGCCGCCGTCG
>CBDURC010000332.1:0-2777 GCA_965369635.1 uncultured Anaerolineales bacterium
CGAACCTTGTAGCCCTATTTCCCCCTGTTTCATGTCCCCAGCGTGATACGCTCACCCTATTTGTCATCGCCAGCAATTCTCAATCTAACCACGCAAGGGAACACTGCCCCCAAGACACCGATCATTTGCCGTCCGGAGGGGAATTGAATACGGATAGGGCCCATGCAGTTCGCATCCGGAGTAGTCCCGAAGGGACGTATCGAAGGGTGCGAACGGCTCAAAACGCCGCTTCGATACGGCCTTCGGCCTACTCAGCATGCGTTTTGAACCTCGCGTGTGGGGCAAGTGCGCAAGCTCTGCCAGAATCTGGGCAGGATCCAGGGTACTGTTCCAGAGAAGTCGCCACATTGAGAATTGCTGTCCGTTCATCAGGTTGCTGGATAGGATGCCAAGTCTTCTTGACATAGCCTGGCTTTGGCGATACAATAGTGAATAGACGTGGCATCGTTGAGCGGCTTCCTGACGTTGCGAAGAGAAGTGGGTCAGGAGGAGTTGGGAATGGCGGACTCCATGAAGAACTGGGTCTGGAGGAAGTGGCCCTACCGCCTGAGCGCGTTCTGGCGGGACCGTGTGAGAAGACAGTGGCACACCTACCGCTGGTTCGTGATCGGGGGGGTATGGATCGTTGCACTGAGTCTGGGATACGTCGGATTCGCCCGCTACTTCGCGGCTCTCGGTGAGACACGCCCGCCCTCGGATTTGCTCTACCTCGCCCTGCAGCTATTCACACTGGAATCGGGTTCAGTCTCTGGACCCAAAGGCTGGGAACTTGAGTTGGCCCGGCTGTTGGCGCCGGCCATCGCTGCCTACACCGCGGTGCAGGCGCTGGCGGTCATCCTCTTTGAGCGATTCCAGTCGCTTCGCCTGCTGTTCATCCAAGATCATGTGGTGATCTGCGGACTGGGCCGAAAGGGTCACCTGTTGGCTCAGGCGTTCCGCGAGCGCGGGGACCGGGTGGTGGTGATCGAGCGGGACGAAGACAACAAGCTCCTGAAGCCCTGCCGCGACCTGGGCGCCATCGTTTTGATTGGCGATGCAACGGAAAGGGAAACGCTGCGCCAGGCGGAGGTTGGGCGGGCCAGGTATCTCGTCGCCACCGGCGGCGGCGACGGCGTCAACGCCGAGATCGCGGCCCATGCGCGCGAGTTGGCTGAGGGTCGCGACGGCATCCCCCTGACATGCCTGGTCCATATCGTGGATCCCCACCTATGTGATTTGCTCAGGGAACGAGAGCTGGAGGCAGAGATCCCCAGCTCATACCGGCTGGCGTTCTTTAACACCTTTGATCTGGGCGCTCGGGCGGTCCTCAACGAGTACCCACCCTTCGGCGAGACCGACCAGGTGCCAGGCTCTCTGCCGCACCTGTTGGTGGTGGGTTTGGGCAGCATGGGCCGAAGCCTCGTCATACACGCCGCACGGCGGTGGCGGGAGAGACACCGTCGTGAGCCATTTGCAGCGAATCATCAAGATGTCATTCTGAGCGGCTCTGAGGGCCAAAGCCCGGGTCAGGGCCAACAGAGCGAAGTGTCTCGTTTGCGCATCACCGTCGTTGACCGAGAGGCTGATTACAAGACAGAAACACTCCTCTTGCGCTATCCCCAGTTACCAGAGGTCTGCGAACTGATCCCCGCGCAGATGGACATCCGCTGGCCGGAATTCCACCTGGCCAGGTTCCTCTATGACCCAGATGGCCGTTGCACTGTGACGGCCATATACGTCTGCCTCGATAACGAAGCCCTTGGGCTTGCGGCGGGGCTAACGCTACTACAGCGACTAAGGGGGCAGGAGATACCCATCGTGGTGCGTATGGCCAGCGAGGCCGGGCTGGCCACGTTGTTGCACGGGGCGGAGGAGGACGGAGGTGGCTTCGCCAACCTGCATGCCTTCGCGCTATTGGACCGCACCTGCCAGCCAGACTTGCTGCTTGGGGGCACGCACGAGATTCTGGCTCGGGCCATCCACGAAGACTACGTGCGGCACCAGGATGAAGTGGGTGAAACCCCTCAGACCAATCGGAGCATGGTGGCCTGGGATGAGCTGCCCGAAAGCCTGAAGGAATCGAACCGGCGCCAGGCGGATCACATCGGTGTCAAGCTGAAGGCTGTCGGCTGCGGGATTGCGCCCTTGACCGCTTGGGATGCGGAGTCGTTTCAGTTCACACCGGAGGAAGTCGAGTTGATGGCCAGAATGGAGCACGAGCGCTTCGTCGAGGAGCGATTGCGCGCCGGCTGGCGACCCGGTCCCAAGGACCCAGCGAAAAAGACCAGTCCGCATCTGGTGCCATGGAAGCAGTTGTCTGAAGAGATCAAGGAACTGGATCGCAACCCCGTGCTCGGGCTACCGCGCTTCCTGGCCAGGGCCGGGTTGCAGATGTACCGATGGTTTCGATAGCGCCTTGGGCCTTTTACAACATCGGCATGTTCCACCTGCTCCTGGGGCAGCCCTGCGAGAGCCTGGCTGCATACGCCAAGGCCATCCAGTTCAGCACAAACGACTGGATGATAGATACGTCACTGCGCCTGCTGGACAGGTTAACCATCGTCCGAGACGAATTGCCAGGCTATGAGTGGATGCGCAGGCTGCTGTTGGTTGGCTGGGCGGTGAAGTTCCCCGCGTCCGCCGACGAAGAGCGATTGGTGCGGCTGGCCTCCGCTGGGCACGGGCCAATCGCTGGCCCCGTGGTGATCGTGTCCGGCGGCTGCAATGCCAGCGTGGAACAGCAGATGCAAACCTATCGCCCTCTCCTGCTGGAGGCGTTCCGAGACTTCCAAGGCACG
>CBDURC010000333.1:0-2717 GCA_965369635.1 uncultured Anaerolineales bacterium
ATCCTCATCAATCTGCCCTATCCCACCACGCTGCAACTCAATCGCTTCTATACCCTGGAGTTCTGGCTGATGGTGCGGAAGTTGCTGGATGACGATGGCGTAGTGGTCTTCCACGTGCCGGGCAGCCTTACATACCTCAGCCCAGGGATGCGGGACCTGCATAACGTCCTGCACGTCACCCTGGCCGAGGTCTACCCTCACGTACGCCCTATCCCCGGCGACGTGACCCTCTGGCTAGCTTCCCCCTCGGAGGTGGTGGAGACGGCAGAGATCGACGCACTGGTGGAGCGGTGGGAGGCGCGTGCGCTGCCCAGCGACCTGATCACCGATTTCCACATCCGCCTCAGGCTGGACGAGCGCTGGCTGACCTGGTTCTGGGACTCGCTACAGAAGGGCCGCTCTGTGGCCGTGAACCGCGACCTGCGCCCGTCGGGGTTGCTGGCCGGGCTGGCGTATTGGAACGAGCTGTTCTCCCCCGGTCTGAAGCCCTATTTCGATGTGTTGGCGCGGCTGAGCCTGCCCGCTCTGGCAGTGCCGCTGCTTGTGCTGACGTTCATTGGTGTCGCTGCTGTGCGGCTACGGCGTCGCTGGCGCCACGCGCCTATTCCCATCGCCATCGCCACCACGGGCTTCGGCGGCATGGCCGCGGATCTGCTCATCATCTTCGCCTTCCAGGTCTTCTTCGGGCACGTCTACCAGCTCATCGGCCTGCTGATCACCGCCTTCATGGTCGGGCTGGGCCTGGGCGGTTGGCTGATGGCGCGGAGAGGACACAGGTCAGGGGATGGCCACGGATGGCGGCAGGAGAAGCGCTGGCTGCTGGGGCTGGAGGCCGCGCTGCTGGTTTTTTGGCTGGCGCTGCCCGCGGCGCTGACGCTTCTCTACGGAAAGCCAGGAGAGGGCGTCATTTCGGCTGCCGTGGGGCCGGCATTGCTGTTGCTCAACGCGTCGGCGGGCTTTCTCGTGGGCGCCCAGTTCCCACTGGCGAACAGCATGTATCGGCGGGTGCGCCCCGAGGTAAGCGGCACGGCGGGCACGCTCTACGCGGCGGACCTGGTGGGGGCTTTCGTTGCGGCGCTGCTGGTTTCTGTGGCGCTGCTGCCCGCGCTGGGCATCGTGCAGACCTGTTTGCTGGTGGCGGTGCTGAAGGCGGGGAGCTTTGCGCTGGTGCTGGCGATGAGGAGGGAGGGGCGGTAGACTGGGAAATTGGTAGATTGGTACATTCCTACCGGCCATCCCACCAGATCCCTGGAACCTCATGCCCGCAGGCAGTACACCGGCCATACTCTAGCCCCAAATGCAGCACGGCGAAGTGCACGCGGGAAATCAAGGTCTCTCCGCAGCGGGGACAGTAGGTGCTGTTGCGCGGGTGGCCAGGCGTATTGCCGATGTAGACGTACTGCAATCCCTCGGCGTCGGCGACCTCGGCGGCAGCCTCCAGCGTCTCCACAGGCGTTGGGGGCAGCCGCTGTAGCTTGTAGTTGGGGAAGAAGCGGTTGATGTGCAGCGGCACGTCGTCCCCCAGGCTGCTCTTGATCCAAGCGCACATGCGGGCGATGTCATCCAGGTCATCGTTCAGCGTGGGGATGACCAGGTTAACGATCTCCAGGTGCTTGCCCGCCCCGCGAATGGTCTCCAGAGTACGCAGCACCGGCTCCAGCCGGGAGGAACTGACTCGCTGGTAGAACTCCTCGGTGAAGGCTTTCAAGTCCACTGTCACCGCGTCCATTAACTCCAGCAGCGCCAGCATCGGCTCTCGGTTCATGCCGCCGTTGGTGTGGAGGAGGGCCCACAGCCCCGCCTCCTTGGCGCGGGCGGCGATGTCGTACATGAACTCGTAGAAGACGGTGGGCTCGTTGTAGGTGAAGCTGACCGCCTCGCAGCCTGCTTCCTGCGCCAGGGCCACGATCTCGTCCGCCGAACGGTCGAGATTGGGCACTTCCCACAGCGTGTGCTGCGAGAGATGCCAGTTCTGGCAGAACTTGCAGCGGTTGTTGCAACTGGCCGTGCCCGTGCAGAAGATGGTCGCTCCCGGCAACATGTGGAAGGCAGGCTCCTTCTCGATGGGGTCAATCTGCAACGCCCCCGGCCGGCCGTAGACGAGGCTGTAGTAGCTGCCATCCACGTTCTTCTTGTTGTTGCAGAAGCCAAGCTTCCCCGGACGCACCACGCAGCGCCGCCAGCAGACTCCGCACTGGATGGAACCGTCGTCCAGGCGGCGGTAGAAGCTGGCCTCGTGGCTCCGGGGAGGCAGCGTGGGCGTTGGCCGCACCCGCTTCCCCGTTGGAGTGGCCGTCGGTTCCTCTTCACCAGTGCAGCCGCCGAGCAGCCCCAGCCCCAGGGCGCAGGCCACGCCAGTCCCCGCGCCGGCCATCACCACGTCCCGAAGGAACTCCCTCCGGCTCAGCAGCCTCTGCACGTGTTCACCGCTTCGGCTCATTGCTACCTGCCTCCTGCCTCACCCCCATTCTAGCACATTTCCCGCCGTTTGTCCACAGCCTCTCTGGCCCACCAGCCAATGGACAACAAACCGCTTCTGTAGTACAATGTGGGCATAGTCGAGCAGCACCCCCCCCCTCAACCTGGATGGAGGTGAACAGTGCCCCAGGCCGACGTCCACTCACCGAGGCTCCTGCGTTGGCTCAGCGCCGCGTGGCGGCAACTTTGCTCCCTCAAGCTGGCGGTGATTCTGCTGATCGCTGTGGCTGCTGCTACAG
>CBDURC010000334.1:0-2712 GCA_965369635.1 uncultured Anaerolineales bacterium
ACCTTCCCCACCGACTTGCCGCTGGAGGGGGGCGAGGTGGTGATCTCCGCGGGCAGCAACCTGGGCACGTTGAGCACGTTCTTCTCGTTGAACTGGTACGAGCGGCGGCGGCGGCGCTACCGGTTGCACTGTACACAGCGCGGTTTCTATGCGTTCGGCCCTGCAACACTGGAATCGGGCGATCTGTTTGGGCTGTTCCGCAGCCAGGAGCGGCAGAAGAAACAGGAGTGGCTCATTGTCTACCCCAAGGTTCTGCCGCTGGCCGAACTGGGCTTGCCGGCCAAGAACCCCTTCGGCGAAATCAAGGCGCAGAAACGCATCTTCGAGGACCCCAGCCGCACGATAGGGGTGCGTGACTATCAGCCCCAGGATGGCCTACGCCGCATCCATTGGAAGGCCACTGCCCGCCACCAGCGCTTGCAGGCCAAGGACTACGAGCCAGCGACGTCCATCAAGCTGATCGTTTTCCTCAACGTGGCCACTCTGCGCAGGCATTGGATGGGCGTGATCCCCGAGTTGCTGGAGAAGGCAGTGAGCGTGACCGCTTCCATAGCCAGCTACGGCATCGCTCAGCGCTGGCCCGTGGGGGTGATCGCCAACGGGGCGCTGCCTCGCTCCGATCAGCCGATCAAGGTACTGCCAGGCCGCAGTCCTGCACAGCTCATGTGCATCCTGGAGGCGCTGGCGGCGGTGACTCCCTTCGCCACCTCCTCCGTCGAGGACTTGCTCACGGCCGAAAGTCCGCGTCTGCCCTGGGGAGCGACGCTGGTGGTGGTCACAGCGATCGTTACGGAGGAACTGGAGGCCACGCTGGTGCGGTTGAAAGAGGTTGGGCGGCGGCTGGTGCTCATCTCTCTGGGCCTGGAAGCGCCCGATGAGCAGCGGCTGCCGGGCATCACCGTGTATCACCTGCCGCCGGACGCAACGGAGCTGGAGGTGCTGCCTGCCCTCACCTTCCGCCCACCCACACCCGTCGAGGCCTGGGCCTCCCGCACACGCACCGGGCAGCATGACTCTGCTGAAAGAAGTCAGCGGGTCTAGCGGATTGAGCTGATTTGTCCCCTTTCTATCCGTTTCATCCGCTCAATCCGCTCAATCCGCTGACACGATCTGGGGTTCTTTCGGAGGAATCGCATCACGCATCACGATGATCACCTCAGCTCGCAAGGCCGTCGCCAAGTCAATAGCTATGAACTGGCAACTGGAGACGCTGCTGCTCGCCCTGGCGGGCATGGAAATCTGCTGGTTCACGCCCCTCTTCCTGGCTTCCACCCGCACTGCGTGGGCGTTTCCCCCCTACCTGGTGGCGCTGATGCTGTGGCTACTGGTCTGGAGCATGATGCGTCTGGTCCTCTTCCTGGCCGGACGGCAGATTGGTTCTCCGCTATACGAACTGATCGTGATAGGCATGGTCATCGTCAGCTCGCTCCTGGTGATCCGCCTCTATGTCTATTGGGGAACATCATGGTTCGACTGGTCGTGGCTTCCAGCCACCGGACGGTCGCTCACTCATCTCATCCAAGGTATCTCCGATGAGGTGATCGTGCTGGGCACGATGTTCTTCCTCTGGTGGCGGGCCATCAGTCTCAGCCAACAGGACCACAGTTTCCAGAGCGTCGGCTATGAGTTTCGCCGCAACGTGCTGTTGCTTATCGTCTCCACGCTGGTCCTATCCTACCTTGTCGGCAGTGAGGTCAACGTTTTCATTGCTCCGTTCTTCTTCTGCTGCCTGCTTGCGGTGGCGCTGGCGCGAGTGAAGGACAAGAGCCAAGTCTCTGGCGGGATAGAGCGCCCCTTTGGCCCCCGCTGGCTGGTGGTCTTGATCGCTGCCAGCCTGCTGGTATTGGGCCTGGGCTGGCTGCTGAGCCACGTCTATTCGGTGGAAGGCTGGCGTCAGTTGCTGGCCTGGATGGATCCATTCTTCGTTTGGATGGGCCGGGTGGCTGCCTGGCTGGTGGTGCAGTTCCTGCGGCTTCTGGGGCCGCTCCTCGAGTGGCTCGTCAACACGGTGAAGCGTCTGCTAGATTCCGCAGGTCTGCCGAGTCTCGGTTCTCCGGCGTTCGGGGCGTTGGAGCAAGTACAACAAGAGGCGGGGGAGTACGGCGGTCCGCCGGCCTGGGTGCTGTTCCTGGGGCGTTACCTTTGCCCCACGTTGATCATCGTGGTTGCTCTGCTGCTCATCGTCATCTGGCTGGAGCGCCGGCGCCGCTGGCATCGTCGCCTGATCGAAGATGAGAGCGAGGCTCTGTGGGAGGAGGCCAGGACGGGGGTAGAAGCAGGCCGCCTGCTGCGGCAAGCGTGGGAGCGACTGCGAGAACTGGTGGGGCAGGTGGGGCGGTTCGGCATCGGACAGCGGCTGTACGCGGCCATCTCCGTGCGCTACATCTACGCCAATGTCATTCGCCTGGCTGAGCGGCGCGGTTTCCCCCGTCCGCCGGCGAAAACCCCCAACGAGTTCCTGCCTATATTGGTGCAGGCCTTTCCAGAAAACGAGGCCGATCTGAAGCGGCTGACCGAGGCGTATGTCAAAGTGCACTATGGAGAGTTGCCTGCTGATCGCCAGGAGTTGGACGAACTGCGCGCTTGCTGGGAGAGGCTGAGCGGAGCGGCTGCCGTTCATCGTCTCGATCAAGAGGGTCACCTTCGAGGGATGAAACCGCATGGAGGTGTAGACGCTGGTGGTAGCGATTGAGGGAGCGCTGCCCGCGGCCT
>CBDURC010000335.1:0-2680 GCA_965369635.1 uncultured Anaerolineales bacterium
GGGTCAAGGCGTGATGAGGATCTGCACCGATTCCTGCGCCTGGGCAGCCAGGTTGATGGCCTCGCCCACGCCCGACAGATCGAAGCGGTGGGTGATGAGGTCTCGCACGTTGATGCGACCCGCCTCAATGAGCTTGAGGGAGAGGCGGGTCTCCTGGGGCGTGCAGGAGTAGGTACCGGTGATGGTCACTTCTTCGAACATCAGGCGGTAAGGGCTGATGGGCAGCGTGACTCCTGGCGCAGTGGGCGCGAAGAAGAGCACGCTACCCCCCTTCTCCACCAGCAGCATGGCCTGCTCCATGGCCTTGAGACTGCCCACAGAGACGAGAACCACGTCGGCGCCGCGGCCCTCGTTCAACTCCTGCAGCACGGCCAGGACATCCTCACCGGCATGGATGGCCGCATCCGCTCCCAAGCGGCGGGCCATCTCCAGCCGGAAAGGCACGAAATCGGTCACCACGACCATCCCCGCGCCCCAGAGCCGAGCCAGTTGCAGCAGGATCAAGCCGCTCACGCCGGCCCCCAGCACAGCCACCGTGTCGCCCTTCTGCAAACCAGCCCGTTCGATGCCCCGGACACAGGTCGCTACGGGCTCGATCAGGGTGCCTTCCTCGAAGGTCATGTCCATCGGCAACTTGAGCACATCCCTCTCTACATTCAGGGCGGGTACGCGGATGACCTCGGCGAAGCCGCCGGGATCAAAAAGCGTGGCCTTGAAGGTGGCGCAGAGGGTGTAGTAGCCGCGGGAGCAATAGTGGCAGGTGAAGCAAGGGACGTGGTGGTGGACGAAGACCCTGTCGCCGACCCCGAACTGCTCTACACCCGCCCCGACGTCGCTCACCACGCCGGTGGGCTCATGCCCCAGGACAGTGGGAGCCTTCTCGTCCGCGTACCACTCCATGAGGTCGCTGCCACAGAGCCCGCATGCCTTGACCTGAACCAGTAACTCGCCCGGCCCGATCTGCGGCACAGGCATCTCCTCCAAGCGGATGTCGTGGCGGCTGTAGTACCTGGCGACTTTCACACGTTTTCCTCCGACTGGATGCCACTGCTTGCTGTGGCCAAAAGCGCAAGCATGCTGTGATCAAACCGCAAGCAAGCCCCGCCCCAAGCGGGGCAAGCTTGCGCGTCCACTACATTTTGGCGGGGATGACGCAGAAGAAGCCGAATGGCTCCTCTCCGGTGTTCTTGAACTGGTGCACCTCGTTGCCAGGAACGTACACCACGTCGCCGAAGGCGATGTCGAACTCCTCTTCGCCAAGACGCACCCGCCCTTGCCCCCTCATGATCACCACGCCGTGGTCGTGGGCGTGCTGATCGAGAGAAGTCCAACCGCCCGGCTCGACCTCAAAGTACCTCAAGGCAAAGTTGGGGGCCTCTTCGGCTGGGCCGATGAGCCACCTGACGCTCACCCCTTTCATGCCCTTGATGTCCCGCTCGGGTGGGTAACGACTCAGTTCCACCCCTTCCCAATCAAACTGCCCCTTGTAGCGATGAATGACGCCCAAAAGTTCCTCCTAACCCAAATCTCCAAGTAGCAGAGAGAAGCGACGAAGGACGAAAGACCAAGGACCTCCTCCCTTCGTCTTTCGTCATTCGTCGTCCATCAAGGCACGATGGCCACTTTCAGAGCTTCGCCGCTGGCCACCAATTGCAGGGCCTCCTCCAGCCTCTCCAACGGCATTTCGTGGGTGATCAGCGCATCGGCGTCAATCTGCCCACTGGAGATGAGCGAGAGGGCGGTGCGGATATAGCGCGGCGTGTGATGGAAGACGCCTATGATCTCCAGTTCATCATAGTGAAGCCGACGGGTGTCCACCTTGATGTGACTGCCCGCTTTGCAGCCTCCGAAGAGGTTGACCAGCCCTCCCGGACGGGTCATGGCCACGGCCTGCTCCCACGTTTCCGGCAACCCCACCGCCTCAATGGCCACGGCCACACCGCGCCACTCTGGCGTCAGGCTTAGCACGGCCTCGACCGTGTCCGGGACGGCGCTGGCAGCCACTATCTCGTCGGCGCCGAACTGAAGGGCCTTCTCCAGCCTGAAGGGAACCCGATCCACAGCGATCACCCACGCGCCCTTGAGCTTGGCCAAGCGGGTGAACATCAGGCCAATGGGCCCCTGGCCGATGATGCACACCGTGTCGCCCAGTTGGATCTTTGACCGCTCGATGCCGTGGACGATGCAAGCGAGAGGCTCGACCAGAGCTGCCTGTCTGAAGGTGACTCCGTCTGGGATAGGCAAGAGGTTCTGCTTGACAATGCGCGCGGGGATAGCAATGTACTCTGCGTAGGAACCGTTGAGGAACTCCAGGTTCTCGCAGAGGCTATGGCGGCCCTTGCGGCAGTAGAAACAGTGGTTGCATGGAGCGGAGTTGGCCGCCACCACCCGCTGCCCCACCGAGAAGCCTTCCACGCCGGGGCCGAGCTCAGCGATCACTCCAGCCAACTCGTGTCCGAAGACGGTGGGGGCCTTCTGGATCATGACCGGATGGCCCCGCTTGTAGGTCTTCAGATCAGTGCCGCAGGTAAGGGCGGCCTTAACCTGCACCACCACCTCGCCGCGTCCGGCGCTGGGCCGCGGGACTTCCTCAAAGCGGATGTCACCTGGAGCGTAGAATAGTACGGCTTTCATCGTCGGCGTTGTCGCCATGTATATCACCTCGTCTCCCTGTCCCCCT
>CBDURC010000336.1:0-2661 GCA_965369635.1 uncultured Anaerolineales bacterium
TCAAGGATTTCGACCGCGACTACTTCATGGATCCCCAGGGCGCGCTGGAGTACGGCATCATTGACGAGGTACTCGGCGAGCCGGTGGCGACAATGGCAGAGATGCGGAGAGAGGTAAGCAAGAACCAAGGAAAGGAGGAAAGCGAGAACGAAACGTAACCGAACTCCGAACCCGAACCCCAGCAGCTTGCCTCCACCAGAGCATGACACAAGTCATGGCAGGCTTTGCGACGGTGTGCTATCATGGACAGGAATTGGCAGGAACGATAACACATGGAGCCGCGGGCAAATTTCTGGGTCGAAGTGGACGGCGAGGTGGCACTGAGCGACTGGCGGGTGGAGTTGCTGGAAGCGGTGGCCGAGACAGGCTCCATCAGCGGCGCGGCCCGCAAGCTGAACGTTCCGTACCGCCTGGCCTGGACGCGGCTCCACGAGATGGAGGAACGGCTGGGGGTGCGATTGCTGGAGACCCAGACCGGTGGCACCGGTGGCGGCGGCGCCCGCCTCACCCCGCTGGCCCAGGAGGTCATCGAGCGCTGGCACGGCTTCAGCGACGACCTGCACGCCCTGGCCCGGTTGCGCTTCGCCGAGATTTTTGGACAGGATCGCTGAACATCTCGCTCTATCGTTCTAACAGGAGCGCTTTTCTTTTGCCCCTCGTTATGTTTTTCTGACACAACGGCGGTGGTACATTGGTACACTGGTAGATTGGGAAACTGGTAAGCTGGGCCTTGCTGACCAATCTACCGGTCTACCAATATACCAGTCTACCAGTCTGTGAGGGAGTTCAAATGCATCAAAGACACACTTTGTACACTTCGCACCTCGTAGCAGCACTTCTCGTGCTGGCGCTGGTGGCTGGTTGTGGCCCGCCGCAGCCTACGCCATTAACGACCGCCCTGGAGGGCAAACTGATTGTCTTCCACGCCGGCAGCCTGACGGTGCCGATGAAGGCTCTGACGGAGGCTTTTCAGGCTCAGCACCCCGGTGTGACCTTCGAGACCGAGGCAGCGGGCAGCCGCACGACGGCCCGCAAGGTCAGCGAGTTGGGCCGCCAAGCTGATCTCGTGGCCTCGGCCGACTACACCGTCATTGATAACCTGCTGATCCCCGACTTTGCTGATTGGAACATCCGATTCGCCCGCAACACGATGGTCATCGCTTACACCGAGCAGTCGCAGTACGCAGGCGAGATCAACGGTGACAACTGGTACGAGATCCTCACTCGCAAAGGCGTGGTCTATGGCCACTCCGATCCCAACGCCGACCCCTGCGGCTATCGCACACTACTCGTCTGGCAATTGGCCGAACAGCACTACGATGTGCCTGGATTGAACGCCAGGCTGGAAGAACACTGCCCGCTGGAGAACGTGCGTCCCAAGGAGACAGATTTGATCGCTCTCCTCGAGTCGGGCGACATGGACTACGCCTTCGAGTATCGCTCCATAGCCGTGCAGCACGGCCTGAAGTTCATCGAGCTGCCGGACGAGATCAACCTAAGCCGCGTCGAGCACAGTGATTTCTACGGCCAGGCCAAGGTGGAGCTGAGCGGCAAGGAACCGGGGACGACCATGACTATGGTGGGCAAGCCGATTGTCTACGGCGTGACCATCCCCAAGGACGCACCGAGCCCAGAGCTGGCCGTCGAGTTCGTGAAGTTCCTGCTCGGCCCAGATGGGCAAGCGATCATGGAGCAGCAGGGCCAGCCGCCCATCGTGCCGCCGGCTGCCAACGATAGGGAAACGCTCCCCCGCTCGCTGCAGCCGCTGGTCAAATAAGCAACGTGAACGTGACTCTCTCGCAGGTTTGAACAGCCTGCAGGAGGGTTGGGAGAGCAACAAATGCAAGCCCTGTTCGCTGACAAGATGCGAGTATCGTTTGTCATTCTCGGATCGCTGCTGATCCTGTTCGTCGCCTGGCCCCTGCTGCGGACGATCACGGCCTCCAGTCCATCCGTCCTGTGGCAGACGCTCCTGGACGAGGAAGTGCGCAGTTCGATAGGCCTGACCTTCTACAGTTCCCTCATCGCCACTGGCATAGCCTTCTTATGCGGCGTCCCATTGGCCTATCTACTGGCCCGCGTGAATTTCCCCGCCAAATGGTTGATCGAGGGGATCATTGATCTGCCCATCGTCGTCCCCCACTCAGCGGCCGGCATCGCCTTGCTGATGGTCTTCGGGAGACGCACGCTGCTGGGGCAGGCATTCGGCCTCTTCGGCATCAAGTTCGTCTCCGCAGCGCCGGGCATCGTCATCGCCATGCTCTTCGTCAGCCTCTCCTTTCTGGTCAACGCAGCGCGGGAGGGGTTCGAGGCAGTTGATCCTCGGCTGGAGCGGGTGGCCCGCACGCTGGGTGGGTCACCCTGGCGGACCTTCTGGAGCGTCTCCTTCCCCTTGGCCTGGCGCAGTATCCTTTCGGGGATGATTCTGATGTGGGCACGGGGACTCAGCGAGTTCGGAGCCGTCATCATCCTGGCCTACCATCCGATGGTCGCCCCCGTGCTTCTCTACGAGCGGTTCGAGTCCTTCGGGCTACGCTACGCCCGGCCGGTGGCCGCGCTGATGATGCTGATCTGTCTGGCCACCTTCGCGGCGCTACGACTGACGGCAGGGCGAAAGAGGAGATGGTCGTGAAGAACTGCATAAGCGTGCAGGTGAGAGAC
>CBDURC010000337.1:0-2648 GCA_965369635.1 uncultured Anaerolineales bacterium
TTAGGCTCTTAGCCCTCGTCCTCGAGGGCGGCTCTGGCGAGAGTATCTCGTTTGAGCAACTATTTGCCGCAGAAGGCGCCCCCGGGACGGGGGCTGGGAGCATAGGTTGAGTAGTAGCGACTCAGGCTGCCACGGAATTGGATGTTCTAGGCTCTTAGCCCTCGTCCTCGAGGGCGGCTCTGGCGAGAGTATCCCGTTTTGAGCAGCTATTTGCCGCACAAGCCGCCCCCGGGACGGGGGCTGCGGCCTAGGCTGAGCAATAACATTGAAGCAGGAGAAAGACCTGTCGATCCGCGTTTATCCGTGTTAGTCGGCCTCCTATCAATCGTCCGGTTGTGAGAACACGTACAAGGAATTACAGAGAGCCACATTATGAAACAACTACTTTCCATCACACGCAAAGAAATCGAAGGGTATTTCGGATCGGCGATGGCGCTGATCTTTGTGGGGGCGTTCCTGGCGGTCACGCTGTTTTCTTTCTTCTGGGTGGATACCTTCTTCGCCCGTGGCATCGCCGACGCACGCCCGCTCTTCCGCTGGATGCCGCTGCTGATGATCTTCCTGGTGGCGGCACTGACGATGCGCCAATGGAGCGATGAGCAACGCTCGGGCACGTTGGAGGTGCTACTCACTCTGCCTGTCCGCCCGATCCAATTGGTCATAGGTAAGTTCCTGGCAGTCATGGCGCTGGTTGCCGTCGCCCTGGCGCTGACGATCTTCTTGCCCATCACCGTCTCGCTGCTGGGCAACCTGGACTGGGGGCCAGTCTTCGGCGGCTACCTGGCGGCCATCCTGCTGGCAGCGGCCTATGCGGCGATCGGACTCTTCGTCTCCTCCCGCACCGACAACCAGATCGTTGCCCTCATGTTGACTGTGCTGCTGTGCGGCCTCTTCTACCTGATCGGTTCCAGCGGCGTGACCGATTTCGTCGGCGACCGCCTTGCTGAGATCTTGCGGGCCATCGGCTCGGGTAGCCGCTTCGAGAGCATCCAGCGGGGCGTGGTGGACCTGCGTGACTTGCTGTACTACCTCTCGCTGACCGGGGTCTTCCTGGCACTCAACGTCCTTTCACTTGATAGCAAGCGCTGGAGCGTGGGGGAGCGCACGCTGCCCCACCGCCGTGCCGTCACCTTCACCACGGTTCTGGTGGTGCTGAACCTGGTGCTGCTCAACGTCTGGGCCTTCCCGCTGCGCGGCCTGCGGCTCGATCTCACGGCCCAACGGGAGTACAGCCTCTCGCAGACCACCCGTGATCTGCTGGCCAACCTACAGGAGCCGCTGCTGATTCGCGGCTACTTCAGCGAAAAGACCCATCCGCTGCTGGCCCCGCTAGTGCCGCGCATCCGTGACATGCTGCAGGAGTACGAGGTCGCTTCAGGTGGCAGGGTGGAGCTAGACATCGTAGACCCGGCCAGGGATCCCGACAAAGAGGCCGAGGCCAACCAGACCTACGGCATCCGCCCACTGCCCTTCCAGGTGTCCGGGCGCTACGAAACCTCCATCATCAACTCCTACTTCGACATCCTGGTTCGCTACGGCGACCAGCACGTGACGCTCAACTTCCAGGATCTCATCGAGGTGGAGCCCCGCCGCGATGGCAACATTGATGTGCGGTTACGCAACCTGGAATACGACCTGACCAGTTCCATCAAGAAGGTGGTCTACGGCTTCCAGAGCGTAGAAGCGGTGCTGGCCACGCTGGACACGCCCGCCGAGTTGACACTCTATGTCACCCCCAACACCCTACCGGAGTGGCTAGCTGATGTTCCGGCGACCATCGAGAAAGTGGCGCGAGACATCGGCAGCGAAGCCCGGGGCAAGTTCACCTACAGCATGGTGGATCCCGACGCACCCGATAGCCCCCTCACCCGCCAGGAACTGTACGACCACTACCGAATCCAGCCCTTCGTTGCCTCGCTCTTCTCCGGCGAGAGCTACTATCTCCACATGCTCTTGCAGATCGGCGACCAGGCGCAGGTCATCTACGCCTCCGGTGAGCTGAGCGAGGCGGACGTGCGCACGGCCATCGAATCGACCCTCAAGCGCGTCTCCCCCGGTTTCCTCCAGGTGGTGGGATTGTGGACGCCCCCGGCGGAACCGACGCAGGACATGCTCGGGCAGATGCAACAGCCCATCTCCAGTTGGCGTGACCTCAGCGAGGCCCTGCGCCAGGAGTACGAGGTCCGCAACGTGGACCTGAGCTCAGGGCAAGCACCAACGGACGTGGACGTGCTGGTGATCGTCGCGCCGCAGGGGTTGACCGACAAGGAGCGTTTCGCCATTGACCAGTACCTGATGCGTGGCGGTTCGGTCGTTGTGGCGGCAGGGAACTACGGCATCACGGTGGATCAGTTCGTCGGTGGCCTGGCCCTGAAGCCGCTGGAAGACGGGCTGCGCGAGATGCTAGCCAGCTACGGCATCCAGGTGGAGGAATCGCTAGTGCTGGATCCGCAGAACGAGCCATTCCCCATGCCGGTCATCCGGCAGGTGGGCGGCTTCCAGGTGCAGGAGATCCAGGCAGTGGACTATCCCTTCTTCGTGGACATCCGCTCCGATGGCATGACGGCGGACAGCCCCATTGTCTCCAACCTGCCCGCCGTGACGCTCAACTGGGCCTCGCCCATCACCATCGACGAGGAGAAGCTGGC
>CBDURC010000338.1:0-2635 GCA_965369635.1 uncultured Anaerolineales bacterium
GATGCGTGGCCTCGCCTCCTGCCGCCGGTATCGCCCAAAGGTCAGTCCCCTCCTGTCCTTCGACTGCGGCGAGGAAGAGGATGCGTTCGCCAGCAGCGGCAGCGGGAGCGGGCGTCTCCTGAGGCGGTCTTTCGGACACGGCGGTCTGGCGCGGTCTCTCCAGCACAGCCTGGCGCAACCGTTCCCGCGTGCCCGCCTGACGCACCAGGAGAGCGGTCGCACTCGCCAATGCTAGAACTATCAGGCCGGTGATGGCCCACATCACTTTGTCGCTGGTCTTTGACACCGTGCTTCTGCCTCAGTTCACCAATCCACCAATCTACCAATCTACCAGTGTACCAACCTACCAACTCGCCTCCCTGCTGATGGTGATGAGCGCCAGGTTGATCACCTCACCGGCGGCCTGGAGCTTGTCGCGGCCCATGCGGGCAAACGTATCCTGACGGGGGTCCACCTCGCTATCAGCCCAGCGGACAACGGCCGCCGGAGCGCGCCTGCCCACAATCCACTGGTAGGGATGAGAAAGAGGCTTGCCCCGCTCGACGCCGACGTCCAAACGGCCAGCGGCGTCGGCCAGCAGGTCGCTGAGGCGGCGCTGCTCGCGGCTGATCTCCAGCGTCTCGCCGCCCGCGCCCAGGCGGTCGAGTTGGATCACGGCCACGGTGTTCAGCAGCGAGAGGCCACCGCTGTAGCCTTCGAAGTAAGACTGCGCGCCGGAGCGGGTCAGTTCCCCCCCGCCCCAGGCGGCGAAGAGCACCGTGCGACGCGGCTCGTACTCCACCTGATGCCACAGCCGGGCGATTTCCAACATCGTGGCTATCCCCGAAGCACCATCATTGACCGCTGGGTAGAGCGTGCCGTCGGGATCGGTGCCCAGCCCATCGTAGTGGGCAGAGACGATGATCATCTGCTCGTCCAGCACCACATCCTGCCCCGGCCAGTAGCCCAGCACACTGCGCAGTTTCTGCCTGCGCGGTTCAGACAGAGCCACGTGCAACCGGGCGTGGCTTTGCAGTTCCTCCACGAACCACTCCTCACTGCGGGCCAAGCGCAGCGCGTCCAGCCGCTGCTGCACGGCGGCCACGCTGAGGCCATCCGTCTGAAGAAAGCTGTCGGCCACATCGGTGGTGATGGCCAGGACAGGCAGGGTGGGCTTGCGCAGGTAGTCCTGTTCGACATAGGCAAGCTGGACGTGTGAACGGACGTCGTGTGGATCGTCGACCACAAGCAGCACCCCAGCCGCGCCGCGGATCATGGCCTCGGTGATGAAACCAAGCGGGGCATTGTCCTCCAGCACCAGCGCGATGCGCCCCTGCAGATCCATGCCCCTGAATGCTTCCCAGGACCAACTGCGGCGATGGGGACTGAAGCCGATCAAGGTCAGTGGCGCTTCGGTGTGTCCGCTGCCACCATGTCCATCAATGCGGAAGCCGAACTCGATCTGGTGCTGGAATTGCTGCAGCACAGACCCGTTGGCGGCCAGCAGAACTAGCTCGGGCTGTTCGACGGGCTGCACCAAGCGGGTGTCGAAACTGTAGAAGTAGGTCAAGCCACTGCCGCCCGTCTGCAGGCCATACTCCTTGAACTTGGCCGCAATGTACTCGGCAGCCGCTTCGCCGTCCTCACTGCCGGCGCGTCGTCCCTCCATCTCACCGAGGACACGCACATGTTCCATCGCTCGCTCAACGTCGAATGTCTCCGCCAGACGAGTGTACGAGGGTGCCGGCCCCACATTGTTCACGATATACACCGTGGCGGCGGTGACCACGCCCACGATCACCAGCATACGTTTGGAGAGCAGGAAAGCGGTGTTCACTGCCGCTCGCTCGACGAGACGGCGCAGCCCCTCTCCCAGGGCGTTGAAGCCCAGCACGGCGACGAAGAAGGCCATGGCCGGATAGAAGACCATCCACGGCTTGGCCCGCGCCCAGAGGCGGGAATCGGCCATCATCGCCCCCCATTCGGGGATATCGGGGATGGTCACCAACCGTTCGAAACTGCTTTCCTGACGCGTGCCGCCGCCCATGAACACACCGATGAAACCCAACTCTCCCAGCACCATCAGCACTGCGCCCATTTCTAGCAAGGCCAAAATGATGAGCTGGGGCAGGATGTTGGGCAGGATGTGGCGCACGGCGATGCTCACGCCCCGCAGTCCGACCGCCCTTGCCCCCTCGATGAAAGGGCGCTTGCGCAGTATCAGGAACTCGCTGCGGATGTACTGGGCGATCTCGCCCCAGCCCAGGAGACAGAGGGCGAGGATGAAGACGTTGATACCCCGGCGGATGTCCAGGGCAAAGATGAGGATCATCCCCGTGAGGAGCATGGGCAACGAGGTGGTGACGCCGACGGCTCCCATGATCGTTCGGTCGGCCAGAGAGCCCTCGTTCCAGCCGGCGATGGTTCCCAGGATAAGCCCCAGGATAAGCCGGGCCATGGTGATGAAGGTACAGGCGACCAGCGTGTTGCGCGTGCCATAGAGCAGCAGGCTGAGAATGTCCCGCCCCCACTGGTCTGAGCCTAGCGGCTGCTCCTCTGAAGGCGGCCAGGGAGGCGAGGTCAGTTCGCCATCCACAATCGTCAGGCTGCGGGTGCCCACCAGGTAGGGATCCTCCGGCGCCCACAGCGGCCCGAA
>CBDURC010000339.1:0-2625 GCA_965369635.1 uncultured Anaerolineales bacterium
CGAGCGGAGGTGCTCCGATGTTGGTCAGATGTCGTTGTTCAAGGCGGAGCATGGCTGTACCATTCAAGAGGACGTGAGCAGGATCAAGGTGGCGAGTACGATGGCCAGGTAGTGGATCAGTTGGGCGAAATCGTTGGTGCAGCCCTCAGTAAATCGGCCTTACGTGAACAAGTATAGCACAATCGTGCGTGTGACGCAAGCATGTCCGGCAATTCTCAATTATGGAATCCCTGGGAGCGTCTGTCTTCAGATTCTCACATTTTCGCCCTCCTGAGTGATACCCTCTTACCTATTCTACACCCAGGAGTCATTTGTCACAAAGGTGAATTGCTGGAATTCCCCGCAGCCCCTTGACAAGGCGTCACGACCGTGCTATACTGAGTACAGAAGGTCGGTTTGCTGCGGGCCAAATCGACGGCTCCGTCACGCCATGGCACGCGTCGCCATCATTGCACTCGCCACCTTCGTCCCGCTCGCACTCACCCTCTAGGAGGACAACGTGGGTCACACGAAACAACTACAGCATGTGGCCGCGGTCACTTCGGTTATGTTTATTCTCGTTGCGTGCGTTGCTCCCCCTACTGAGCCAGTATCGCAAGTCGCCGCCAATGCCGAGCGTTTGCACGCTTGGCTCATCGCTGGCAAGCGCCAGTGGGGATCGGTCTTGGGGGACATGTGATGTCTCGCTGGTGGGTCGGCTTGTCGGCAATGATCCTCCTGCTGATTTGTCAGCTATTCGCAGCGTCTGCCAGTGCCCCGGTACTGAGCGCCACCACGTCAGATGGCGGTTCGCACACACTGATCTACCACGACCACGTGACACTTATCTCCGGATCTCCAGATGCCAACACGAGCCAGATATGGACTGGCTCCTGGTACAACTGGAACCTTGTAGTAGGTTATCATCCAAACAGAGAGTATCAGGTGATGCGAGGTCTTCTGAAGTTCGACCTGGATCATCACACCGTTCCGCCCATTCCTGAATATGCTGTAGTCACTCAAGCCCTATTGCGAATCAGGCCGTACGAAGCGCATAGCTCACCGGGCAAGATGACCCTTTCCATTAGCAGTGTTACCGAACCCTGGGACGAGACCACAGCTACATGGGCGAACATGAGCGATGCTTGTGGTGATGAGTACGCTTCCGTGGAAATAGGCGGTGGGTTCTATCACGTTGTGGACATCACTAATCTAGCGCAGTCCTGGGTTGACGGCAGCTTGCCCAATGGCATGATACTTCGAGGAAACGAAACCCCTGACTACACTCACTACAAGAACTTCTACGCAGGCTGGTACGTCATTAATCGCCATCCTGAACTGTACATTGAGTGGATCGTCCCTACTTTCACGCCCACACCCACACCTACGAGCACCCATACACCCACAGTTACCCCCACGCCCACCCCGTCTACGGGTTGGATTCGGGGCATCGTCTGGGAGGATGAGAACCAGGATGGCCTGCGTGAGAGTGGCGAGCCCGGCCTGGCTGGAGCAGAGGTCACCCTGACGCAACTGCCTGGCTTCGCACTCATTGGGACGATCACTACAGAGGCCGACGGGGCCTTCGAGTTCGGTGATGTGGCGCATGGCACCTATTTCCTGGAAGAAACAGACCCGCCTGGCTACGCATCCAGTACAGCCAATCGCCTGGGTCTCACACTCTCCTCTAGCCAAGAGATGTGGGTAGAGTTCGGTGACTACCGCTTGCCGACGCAGACACCAACGACAACACCAACCCCGACGGACACAGCAACGCATACGCCAACGCCTACAGTCACGCCAACCGCGACACCTACGCTGACTAAGACACCGACCGCAACGCCGACTGGTACACCAACGCCAACACCATTGGCACTGTACCTTCCCCTTCTGGTGAGGCCGTGAGACATCACACCACCTCGCCGCCGCCTGTAGGAATCGCTTTGTTAAGCAGAAAGGTGTCGCCGTTTGAGGGACAATGTGGAACCCGATGCGATGGCCGCAAGCTGTCCCTGCGGACGTGTGGTGTGGCCAGCGTAAGGGCTGCACCACAGGGTCATTCAGTTTTCCATCGGATAGCTGGATCTCACCGCAGAGCACGCGGAGAACGCTGAGATTCGCTTGGTTTTCTCTGCGATCGCGCTCTTGGCGGTAAATTGCCAGCGGCAGCCGAGAACTGAATGGCCCTGCAAGCACATCTTCTTTTCTTGACAAAATCCCCAAGGTGAAGTACCATACGCGTGGCCGTGCTAGACGGGGAGCTAGCGGTGCCCTGCACCCGTAATCCGCTATAGCGGGGTCGAATTCCCCCTCGAGGGCTTAGCACGTGCGGTACTTCTCCTGCTAAGTGGTGCAGAAAGCTGGGTCCTGCGCGGCAGGAGCCCGTGAACTCCGTCAGGTCCGGAAGGAAGCAGCGGTAAGCGGTCCCTTCTGGGTGTCGCAGGAGTGCCTGGCTGGAGCTGGCTGGCAGCGGTAGGCCGCAAACGGCGGTTCGACAGGGGGTGCACGGCCTGCATCGATGGATGAGAGGCGAGTCATCAAAGGTGGCTCGCCTCTTGACGTTTGAAGAAGGGTCAGGGGTGTGGGGGTGTGGAGGTGTGGAGGTGTTGGCGTGTGGGGGATCAGGGGGTGACGGCGATGGGCTTC
>CBDURC010000340.1:0-2622 GCA_965369635.1 uncultured Anaerolineales bacterium
GTGCAGGCGGATACGATTGTGCCCAATCCGGCCAACCCGCAATCGCTGAACCGGTACGCCTACGTGCTCAACAACCCGCTGCGATACACCGACCCGAGTGGGCACCGGCTCTGTATCGGAGTTGACGAATGCGGCGACACCTACGAATACGAGTTCATCTGGCGCATAGAGATCAGCATAGAACGAACATACGGAGTCGCCCTGGCTGGGCCATGGGAACTGGAGAACGTGAAGATGGTCAGCCGCGGTCTCAGGGCCATGGCAAATCGCCTTGGTGACAATGGCACTATGGTGGTGCGCTCCATGCTCGCGGGCACGCGGTTTGAGCGCTGGCCCAATGAGAAGCCCTTCGTCTATCGTGACGAGACCACCTATATCAATCTTCCCGAACACCCCAGTTTTCTGCTTTTCCGTCTTCTCATGGGTGACCCCACAGCCGTACCTGCAGGCAGCGCATGGCCCAGATTGGGCCGATTAATGCTCCAACCGACCGTCTACTTCTTTGACAACATGTGGTGGGCCAACCCAGTGCACGAGAGTGCGCACATCATTGACTACAGGACGGGCGCCTCCGCAACGATGGCGAAGTTGGTAAGACTCAAGGATTCACCAACCGAGTACGGTAAGGCCAATCGTTGGGAGGACTTTGCTGAGAGCTGGATGGTGTGGGTCTATGGACATGAACGATTCCATAAAGCTGTGCCTCTGAGCCAGGATCGGCGGGAGTTTATCGAAAGCCTAGTGGTGCAGTTTGGAGGACGATGATGCTCGGATGTTGTTTGCCCTCTTATCAACAGTCAGTTCGGCTTTTGACCCTGGTTGTCACGGTTGTCGCGGCGATCTCAGGTTGTGTGGGATTCACGCCACCCCCGCCGCCAGTCCAAGATGAAAGCTTGGTCACGGGCAAACCTTGTCTGCCTCCACGCTGGTATGACATCGTTCCTGGCCAGACAACGGTTGAGGAAGCCATGGAGATTGTCAAAGCCCTCCCCTTTGTCGCACCTGACTCGGTGGTACGGACAACGCGCAGTCTACCAGAGGGGGTCGGCGAGGTGGTGGACTGGCAATACATAGGCGCCACCCATCCAACACATGGTGGCGATATGAATGTCCGCCAGGGCATCATAGTAAGCATCCGCGTCTTCTTGCCGCGGGGGTTGCGGCTCGCTGATGTGCTGGCAGCGCAGGGGGAGCCAGATTTGGTAGCTGTGGGTGTAGGGATGGTAGGGATACCCTTGGGCGAAGGTCTTGGCCACTATTTTGATTTCTTTTACTCCGAGCATGGAGTGATGTTGAGCAGCACAGGCTATCCTGCTAAGGAAGGACAACAGCGCGCCACGCTCTCGCCGGAAATTACCATCACTGAAGCGGAGTACTTCGCGCCCAGAAATCTGGTCAGTTATTTCATCGAGGTACAAGGCGACACCGAAGAGTCTGCTGGGGTACGTGCTAAGCGTTATCAGCCCTGGCCTGGCCTGGGTAAGGACATCCCGGTACTAATGCTAATGGCGGAACCACCAACACCCAGACCTACGACGCCGAGAGCTGGGCCACCGGAGTGAGGCGCAAGGCGACGGCCAGCTTTGTCTGTGACGCCAACGGCCACCGGTCAAAGCCACCTTCGGCACCACGACCACCGTCTACGTGGGGGACCACTACGAGCAGACGGGAACACCATCCGCAAATATTATACGCTGGTGGCCATGCGGGTGGGCAGCATCCTCTACTGGTTGCTCACCGACCACCTGGGCTCGACGGCCATCACGACCAAGAGTGACAGCGCATTTCAGGCAGAACTGCGCTACAAAGCCTTCGGCGAGAACCGCTACATCGACACGGGAAAACAGGTGACACCTTACCGCTTCACGGGGCAACGGTGGGAGCGGGGTATCAAGCTTTACTTTTACCGCAGTCGGTGGTATGATCCAGCATTGGGGCGCTTCGTGCAGGCGGACACCATCGTGCCCGATCCGGCCGATCCGCAATCGCTGAACCGCTACAGCTATGTGCTCAACAAACCCGCTGCGGTACACGGATCCGACAGGGCACTGGGAGTTCGAGGATAATCCCGATGATGTAACCTTCGTCGTCCCCCCTAACAGAAGCTTCACCGACACTCCCGTGGGCGTGGTGAACCCAGACGACATTGCCTCCTTCGAGCCATCCACCCTGGGCGAGACAGTGTTCCTGTTCGCGTCTCCTTTGCTTGTGTTCACAGGGGCCGCGGCAGGAGAGGCGATGCTGGTATCTGCGGCCGAAGCTGGGAAGAGAACCGGCTGGCGGGGGTGAGCGGAGGGGCGAGTGCGACTTTTGTCTACGACGGCGATGGGGTGCGCATCAAGGGGACGGTTGGGGGCACGACCACCATCTACGTGGGCGAGCACTACGAGAAGACGGGCAGCGGGGTCTCCAAGTACTACTACGCCAATGGGCAGCGGGTTGCCGTGCGGCGGAGCGGCTACGGCAGCGACAACAACCTGTTCTGGTTGCTGACCGATCATCTGGGGAGCACGGCGGTGACGCTGTGGCCTGGCGGTGCGAAGAAGGCGGAGCTGCGCTACAAAGCGTTCGGCGAGACCCGCTACAGCGACGGCGGCACGCCTACCGACTACAGGTTCACCG
>CBDURC010000341.1:0-2596 GCA_965369635.1 uncultured Anaerolineales bacterium
CGCGAGCAGCAAGGGCTCTCCTCCCGCAGTGACTATGGCGTCCAGGTAGGGCTGCACCCGTTCCGCCAGCCAGGCCGCGTCGCTCCGTTTTGCCGTCACCGCCACTGTAGGCCTCATGTGCTTGATTCCATCGTAGTAAGCTTCTCTCCCACGATGGCAAGCGCCTGAGCTAACACGCTTTCGAGATCCATGGCTGGGGAGGGATGGGCCATATTGTCGGCGTCATGCCAATGGTGGGGAAAGGTTTCCATATCTTGATGGTGGGGTGCATTATCCCAACGGACTACTCGGAGTTGATCGGCCCCTTGGAGTTGGTAGCGGTACTTCAGCCGCGTAGGCGGTTCAGGTTCCGTAACGACGTATTCGGCCAGATGCAAAGTGTGTCCACCGGTCAGATGTAGGACACCCTTGATGTAACACTCATTCTCGTCAATTTCCCGAAACGCGATGTCCAAGCTGATGACCAAGGGGCAGGCGGCTATGATTTCGATGACGCGGCGGTGGTAGGCTTGGGCATTCACCAGGCAATCCCGCTAAGGATGCGATACTTGCGTTCCCAAACATCCTGCCCTCGCTTGGCTGCAAACCAGTCGAAGAACTCGGCCGCATCGCCGAGTTCGCCAGCCTCGAATCTGTCCAGGAATTCATCGGAGCTCATGGCATAGGCGCGCTCGAAAACCCCGCATTCGCTCTGGAATCGTTCGAATCGCGCCCGAGCCAGGGCGGCCTGATTGATAATGGCTTCTTGCAAGGCTTGAAGCACCTCTACCTCGGGGTATTCCGCTTGGATGGCCAAAGTCACTCCAATGGGACAACCTCCACGTTCAGAAGAGTCTCGGTTGCTCTGGCTTCTCGGGGTACTCGATCCCCAGATGCTCGTGGGCACGGCGAGTGGCCACGCGTCCCCGGGCCGTGCGATCCAGGAAACCAAGCTGCAGCAGGTATGGTTCCACCACGTCCATGAGGGTATCCGGTTCCTCGGAAAGCGCGGCAGCAAGGGTGTACAGTCCTACAGGCCCGCCGTCGAACTTCTCGATGATGGCCAGAAGCAGACGGCGGTCGATGTCGTCCAACCCCAGCTCATCCACCTCCAGGAGCTCCAGAGCCGCCCTGGCTGTGGGGCCGGTGATGCGCCCATCGGCCCGCACCTGGGCATAATCCCGCACTCGTTTGAGGAAGCGCAAGGCGACGCGCGGCGTGCCTCTCGCTCGCTCGGCAATGAGGGCGGCCCCATCGTCGGTCAGCGGCACGTCCAATAGCCCCGCTGCCCGCCGCACTATGGCCTCGATGGCCTCCTGGGCGTAGAAATCGAGACGATAGACGGCCCCGAAACGAGAGCGCAGTGGTGCTGTGAGCAACGCCAGCCGCGTCGTGGCACCGATGACGGTGAATCGGGGCAGCTTCAGCCGGATGCTGCGCGCGCTCGGTCCTTTGCCGATGACGATGTCCAGCGCGTAGTCCTCCATGGCCGGGTAGAGGATCTCCTCTACTGTCCGCCCCAGCCGGTGCACTTCGTCAACGAAGAGGATGTCGCCGCGCCGCAGGTTGGTGAGAATGGCCGCCAGGTCGCCAGCCCGCTCGATGGCAGGACCAGACGTCACCTTGATGCCCACGTTCATCTCGTGGGTGCAGATGTGGGCCAGGGTTGTCTTGCCCAGGCCCGGCGGGCCGTAGAACAGGATGTGATCCAACGGTTCGCCCCGCCCCTTGGCAGCTTCGATGAGGATGCGCAGGTTGTTCTTGATCCGCTCCTGTCCCTCTAGCTCGGCCAGGGTGCGAGGACGAAGCGCCGCGTCCAGCGGGATTTCCTCAGCACGGCGGGTAGGTGATATTGGGCGATCGCTCATTTGCCTTGTTTCCTTAATCTGCTTGTCAACCGGTTTCCCTCAAGATTATACCAGAAACCCGTCGGTTTGGAAAAGCACACCCTCTCCTTGCGGGAACACCAAAGGAGTGGTATAATTGCTAACGGTAGAGGATGGCCGCCGTGGAAATGGTGGAAATGAAAGAGGAAGGAATGGAAGGTGTAGAGGCATCCATGTCTGCTGTGCGCCATGTTCTTCTGTCTCCTCACCTGGATGACGCCGTGCTTTCCTGCGGCGCAAGCATTGCCCTGCAGAGGGCCGGCGGCGAGTCTGTTGAAGTGCTGACTATCTTTGCCGGACATCCTCGTCTTGACCTCCTGTCTTTCTATGCAGCTAAGCTTCATGAAGCTGCGGGAAATCCGCCCGATATGGTTGGCACACGACGAGGGGAGAACGAGGCAGCCTGTCGCGTCCTGGTGGCTGTGCCGGTCTGCCTGGACTATCTGGATGCCCCCTACCGCACAGACCCTGCTAACGGTGCTTTCCTCTACACTTCCGACGAGCAACTTATGGGCGGTCATCTCCATCCCGCCGACTTTTGCCTCGTGGATGAACTGGCAGCGGCCATCGCCCAACGTTACGACCTCTCTGCGAGCGCGCTGTTTCATGCTCCTCTCGCTGCCGGAGGCCATGTGGACCATCTGATCGTCAGGGCGGCAGCGCTCAAGCTGGAGCAGCGCGGCTTCGCCTTCTGCTTCTATGAGGACTACCCCTATGTAGAGCAAGGGCAT
>CBDURC010000342.1:0-2575 GCA_965369635.1 uncultured Anaerolineales bacterium
GCTGCCGCCGTAGCCCGGCGGCAATTGCAGCATGGCCCACTGGGGGCTGTCGTCGTAGTTGCTGGTGAACTCGAAATCCACCAGCGTCGCTGCGGCGACGTTCCCTTCCAGCACCAGGTGGCCTCGGACGGCGTACCAGGTATCGGCAGGGTTGGCGTGATTGGTGATCTCGATGCGGTTGAGGCCTTTTTCAACCCAGTCCAGGTTATCGATCTGCCAATGAACTGGTCTGGGATTGGTCTTACAGTTGATGCCGCCTAGACCTGGCGTTACCTGTCCCACCAGGTGATCGTTCAGATAGACGCTGTGGGCCGCGTCGGCGTTAGCGATTTCCATGTGCAGCGTCGCGCTGGTCGGCGTGCCCGTCCACACCAGGTAGACCTCCTCTGAATCCTCGTGGGTGGAAGGGTTTACCTCGAGACAACCCGTCATCGTGGAACTGATGACGGCGCTGGGGGCCAGAGCAGAGACAGGGCAATGCATCGCTGCTGCTTCTGCCCCCGCGACGGCTGGTAGGGCGAGCGGAAACAGGACCATGCACACCAGCAGCGTGAATACAGCAAGCCTGACCGGAAATGCGTTTCGGGTGCCGGTTGAACGTGCCACAGTGAGCAACTCCCAGGAGCGTGTGAGCGGGATTATACCCCAAGATCAGCAAGACAGGGAATCAGCGGACGGCGCCCGATTCCCCGTTCCCTTGCACTATGCACCAAGAAGATGACAAGCCAATGAAGATCGTCCTTCGTGGGAATGACAGTTTTGTCATCTGGCTGCTTCTAGCCTCCCAGTAGCAGCACCGGGGCCGGGCGGCCGGCGTCATCGTTCCAATGCCACAGTCTTGGCCTGCCCTGCTCTCCTCCAGGTACGATCTCGAAGAAGGTGAACTGCTTCCGGTCGCGCATCAGTCTCTCCTCTTCGCTGAGCACCTGCGTCCAGGTGCCCGTATTGACGTACCATTGGTCAAAGGACAGCTCTGGCCGCCGCAGCAGCTTGACCACGTCTGCGTTGTGCGTGTGCCCGAACACGAGATAAGGCACCGCCAGACCGTGCCGGCTCAGGATAGGGGCGATGCGCTCGGCCATGCGCAGGAGGTAATTCCCCTCGGCTTCTCCTTCGAACTTGCGCTTCACGAAGCGCCACACAGCGAAGAGCGCCAGCGAACCGATCAGATACGCCAGCGTCATCAGCCAGGGCATGCGGGTCAGCCCTAGCCGAATGAAATCCAGCAGCGGCTTGAAGAATAGCAGGGCCATGCCTACCAGCAGGGCTAAGGAGAGCCCGCCCAGCATCAGCGTGCGCAAGATGCGCCGCCACCAATCGGCCACCCAGTTCAAGCTCACTTCGGCGATGTCCCGCATCGCATCAGGAGGCAGCCCTGCCAGCATCGCCCGCCGCGCTCCCATGGCCGCCAGCACAGACCGATCCACCTTCGGCACGACCGCCCGCTTGCGAAACGCTTCCCACACGGCTCGCAGGACAAGACCTGGATTGTCTACAAGGATGCCCAACGTGTTGAGTGGGTCTGTCTTGAAGGCCCATTTTATGTAGTCGGTGGACGGCTTGACGTTGTCGGCCCAGGGATGTATGGTTTCCAGGGAATTGAAGACGTAGCGCACGAAGAAAGAGCCCAGAGGCAACTCCAGTCGCTGCGGGTCCTCGGGCAACACGGGGTTAAGGAAGTCGCGGAAGAAGTTCACTGGCTCATACTGGTTGCCGTGCTCAACGTAGGCGACGCCCGGCTCGTAGTAGACCCAGGGGTAGAACTCGACGCTTGCCCGCGTCTGCTCCTGGTCCACATCCCGCAGGTCCGGGCATTGCTCCGCGGCCTCGACCACCAGATCGCGGAAGGTGTCCTGTACCAGCGGCCAGTGGGTGTCCACGTCGTGGTTGCCTTTGACGTACACTACCCGATGGCCCTGGGCCACGAAGCGGGCCAGCGCCTGGAAGAAGCAGGGATGTCCCTCCCCGCTATGCCGAAGTTTCCACGCCGCCTCGGCCGCCGTAGTGCCCAGGCCGTAGCGTTCCTCACGGCGGGAGAGCAGCGGCTCCGCCCACACCTCGTCTACGCAGAAGGTACCGCTCTGTGCGGTGCTGCTGGCCACTCGCAGTTCCACAGTCCGCACCTGCTGCAAGGGCAATGTGTCTGGCTTGCCCAGTTCGAAGGTGACCTCGCTCCACTGGCCTGGTTCCAGGCGGAACCATTGCGGGCCTGGTCTCATCCTTTCGGGGCCGAGCGTCAGCCGGAAGGTAGCATAGACATTCTGTGCATCGTGCGGCGCATGGACGCGTGCGCACAGGCGGGCACAGCCGGAGAAGTCAGAGTCGGCGGGAAGGTAGACGGCGGCGCCTGCCTGTTGGCGCGAGCCGCCGCTGAAGGAGGCCTCCAGCCGCAGACTGCCGTTGGCAGCGTAACACCGCTGGCCGGCGGGCAGATATGGCCTCAGACGCCATCCTTCTTCGTCCTGGTCGAATGTATAGAGTGGGTAACGTGGCTTGGCGATCACCTGCAAGAAGCAGAATACATCACCGTTGAGGATCAGCTTCCAGCGGCGTCCCCGGTAGCGCGGGTCCTCGA
>CBDURC010000343.1:0-2535 GCA_965369635.1 uncultured Anaerolineales bacterium
TTCCGGCGGATGAAATCCTGCTTGGCTTCTGTGTTCATGGCTGGTCAAATAGCATACTGCGGATCAAACCGCAATCGGGCATTTGTGCACGCCTTGCCCTGTCGGAATCATACCACATCTCTCTTGATTGGTCAAGAGCATTTTGGCGACGGGTTGGTGCAATAACCACGTCGCTCGCAATGGGTTCATTGCGGGCAAACGGTGTTGGCTATTCAACTGGTGGTCTGTTCCCTCAGAGTAGCTCGATGAAATAATCAACTATCACCGCATCCAGCCGCCAGTTCTCCATGGCCCGGATGGCGTGCATCAGCACGCTGTGCGCGTGGTCGCCGCGGTTGGAGACGCAGGCCAGGCCGATGACCGCCCGCTGCCAGGCGTCGTTGGCGTCTACTTCCGCTGCAGAGATGTTGAACTCGCGGTGCAGCTTGGCCAGGAGCGATTTGACGACCCTCCGTTTGCCCTTGAGGGAACTGTTGCCAGGTATGTGTAGTTCGATGGTCGCGGTGCCTATGATCATGATGAGAGTTGCCAGAGAGCAAGGTGCGGTAAGTGTTGCGTGACGCGTGAAACGTGATGCGTGAGATTTGTCAACGACGTTCGGTCCAGGCGGCGGTGGCGTATTTCGTCTCCCGCAGCTCGGCGCTTCGGGCTTGTTCCCAAGTGCTCAGTTCGCCGGGGATCAACGTCAGGGAAAGCGCGGCGGCGAAACCTTCGGCCAGAGCTGAGGCAGCGGCGGCGAAGCTCGCTTCTCGCCCCAACACCTCGGCGACGGTGATGGCCCGCTGGCGCAGAGCATGCCGAAGCGCTTCCCGCTCGGCCTCGTCACTGAAGGCCAGGCAGTCCACGATGCGGGCCACGTCGCCTCGCAGCGGCAGGGACCCATGCTGCAGTACCCAGCCCCCCCGTCGACACTGGGCGCTGCCCACGAGCTTGTGCCCACGCACGGTGATCTCGTGGGCCGAAGGCACGTCGAAGCAGGCCGCCGAAATGTCGGCCCCTGCACGGTTCTCGGCTGGTGTCTCTTGAGCTTCGATCCCCATCCCCAGTCGCCGCAGGCCGTCCAGCAGACCGGCACTGAGGCGGTGGTACACTTCCAGCACACCGCCGCTCAGCCTCGGTTCGTTCGCGGGCCCGGCGACGCTGTAGGTCAGTTCATTGGTGTGCAGGATGGCCCGGCCGCCGGTGGGGCGGCGGACAATATCGCAGGTACGGGCGGCGCAGCGGGTGGTGTCCGCTTCAAGAAAGGGCTGGTTGCGGCCCAGCGAGAGGCAGGGCGGCTGCCAACTGTAGAAGCGCAGCGTCGGCAGCGCGTATCCGGCCACCGTCGCCTCAGCGATGGCCTCGTCAATGGCCATGTTCGTGGCACCGTCGGCAGCCCCGTCTATCAGCAGCCGCCACTCAGCATTGGCCAGACTTGATCCTCGATCCATGCGACCTTGCGACCCTTCAACCCTGCAACCTTGCAGCCCTGCAACCCCAAACCCGAAACTCAGACCACGATCTGGCCATCTTTGGCGAACAACTCGCCATCCACGGTCACCTCGCCGCCGCGCCGCAGATCGCAGATCATGTCCCAGTGGATGGCCGATTCGTTGATACCGCCCGTCTCGGGATACGCTGCGCCCAGCGCCATGTGCACCGTGCCGCCGATCTTTTCGTCGAAGAGGATGTTCTTGGTGAAACGCTGGATGCCCGGATTGAGGCCGAAGGCGAACTCGCCCAGGCGGCGGGCACCCTCATCGGTGTCCAGCATAGTATGCAGGAAGGCTTCGTTCTTGCTGGCTGTGGCCTTGACGACCTGGCCATCTTCGAACCACAACTGTACGTCTTGCACCTCGCGACCGCGATAGCAGGCCGGAAAGGTGAAACTCACGTGGCCGTTGACCGCCGTTTCCACAGGTCCGGTGAAGATCTCGCCGTCGGGCATGTTGAAGTCGCCGCCGTCGCAGTTGATGAACTTCCGCCCCTCGACCGAGAGAGTGAGATCGCTGCCGGGCCCTACGAGCCGCACCTCATGCTTGCCCTCAAGCCAGTCCACCAACCGCTGCTGCCGGCGCGAAAGCTCTTGCCAGCGAGCAACAGGGTCTCCTTCGCCATCCACAAAGCAGGCGCTGTAGACAAAATCCTCGAATTCGCTCAGTGCCATCTCGGTGTCCTGCGCGTAGGCTTGGGTGGGGAAAAGCGTTCGGCACCAGCGGAGCTCACCGGCGGCGGAGCGCTCCAGATAGCGGTGCAGCACATCCCTGTAGGCGACCTCCCAGCGGGACTGCTTGGCGGGATCGATGTTCGTGCGGGCTTTGGTGTTGGCCTCGGCGTCAGCGCGGATCATGACGTCGAACTCCTCGTAGAACTGGCGCAGGATGGGCGATACGAAATCGAGCTGGGCATCGCTGGCGTAGCGGAAGAAGGTCTCCTCTTGATCCGGCAGCCACACGTTCAGATGAGGGTGAGCGCCTCGCTGCAGACACTGCCGGAACAGTGCGCTGATCAGCGGCTCGCCCAGAGTATGGCCGCGGATGACCACCACATCGCCTT
>CBDURC010000344.1:0-2486 GCA_965369635.1 uncultured Anaerolineales bacterium
AGTGGTCATCAGCCTGGACGAGTACGAGGACGTCTTGGAGACGGAAGCCGAGTTGAGGGACCCTGAGTATCTGGCCTCCATCAGCGAATCACGTCGTCAGTACGAGTTAGGCGACGTGGGCAGCATGCTGGACATCTATGCCTCGCTGGAGCGGGCACGCCAACAGGCTCAACAAGATCAGGACGCCGGGTGATGGCCGAAGCCCCCTACCGCATCGTCCCCACCAGGGTATTCCTCAAGGACTTGCGGAAACTGGAGCGAAACCACGAAGTGCATCGGCGCGTAGTGGCGGCCATCGAGCGGATCGCCCAGAATCCGCATCCGGGTATTCGTGTGCGCCACAGGGAAACAGGGGGCTGGCGCTGGCGGGTAGGTGACTACCGCATTCGCTACGACATTGCGGGCAAAGATGTGGTACTGCACCGCGTACGGCACCGGCGAGAGATCTATCGCCCGGAGTGACGCACGGCACGCAACACGCAATACGCACCACGAAACATGCGCCGTGTGCTGCGTGTTCTCCAAGAGAGGAGTTGAAGGTTGATGAAACCCACGAGGATACGTGGCCGCATTTGGGTGCTCACCGACCCCGACGGCAAGATGTGCGACGATGTGGACACGGACATGATCTTCCACAACCGCCATCTGCACATCACCGAGGTAGCGGAGATGGGTCAGTACGCGCTGGGCAATCTCCAGGGCTGGGAGGATTTCGCCCGCGAATGCCAGGCCGGCGACATCGTGTTGGCCGGAGCTAACTTCGGTGCTGGCTCCAGCCGCCAGCAGGCAGTGGATTGCTTCCGCGCCTTGGGCGTGAGCGGGCTCATCGCCGAAAGCTACGGGGCCATCTACAAGCGCAATGCCATCAACTCTGGCTTCCCCATCCTCACCCTGCCGCACCTTTCGGAGATGGCGGGCGAGTTCGAGAACGGCGACGAACTACAAGTCGATTTTGAGACGGGGCAGCTTGTTCTCAACGACGAAAAGGCATACCAGGCTTTGCCTTTCTCCAAGGTGCAGGCCGACATCTACCAGTCTGGCAACCTCTTCGCCTACGGCAAGACGCTGGGAAGCTGAACCTCCGCAGAAGCGCAACCCTTGCTCACCGAGGGTGTTCTACCAGTTGGGATACCAAGGCTTTCGTATTATGGACGGTGCAGTGTGAGTGGAAATGGCCATTTGCCTGTGCAGATTGCAGACCTCTGTTTTCGATATCGCACCCGCGAGGAACTAGCACTGCACGGCATCACCTTCCAGGCAGACAGGGGTGAGTTGGTCCTGGTCGCCGGGGCCAGCGGTTGCGGAAAGACGACGCTGATGCGCTGCATCAATGGCCTCATCCCCCGCAGCTACACGGGCGGTCAACTTGCGGGCACCATTCGCCTGTTCGAGGAAGACCCCACACCACTGCCGCTGGCGCAGATCTCGCAAATGGTGGGCACGGTGCTGCAAGACCCTGAGAAGCAGATCGTCGGCAGCTACGTGCTCAACGAGGTGGCCTTCGGGCTGGAGAACCTGGGTCTCCCGCACCAGCAGATCCACGAGCGGCTGGAATGGGTGCTGGACTACTTGGGCATCAGCCACCTGCGGGATCGGCAGACCTTCAGCCTCTCCGGCGGCGAGAAGCAGAAGGTAGCCATTGCCGGCGTGCTGGCCATGCAGCCGGACATCATCCTATTGGACGAGCCGTTGGCCTCACTGGACCCAGCTTCCTCGCAAGAAGCGCTTGCCCTCATCCGCCGCCTGGCCGACGAGGGCAAGACTGTGCTGCTCATCGAGCATCGCGTGGAGGATATCCTGAGGGCCAAGCCAGACAGAGCGCTGTTCCTCAGTGGAGGGGAGCAACGCTACTTCGGCGACATGGAAGGCTTCCTTGACATCGCCGACTATCGGGAGGTTAAGCTGCCCGCGCCGATGGTGCTGAGCCAAGCGCGGAAAACACAAGAAGAGGTGCCTCCGCCTCCCCCGTTCGCTCCGACCAACGGCCGCCCGCCGCTGGTGGAGTTCGATCACGTCTCCTTCTACTACGAACCGGAACAGCTGGTGCTGCACGACGTCTCACTGGCCATCCGGCAGGGCGACATCATCGCCTTGCTGGGCCCCAACGGCGCCGGCAAGACCACGCTAATCAAGCAGGCCATTGGTCTGCTCAAGCCGCGGGAAGGCTCCGTGCGAGTGGAAGGGCAAGATACACGGCGGGTGAGCACGGCACAGGTGGCCCGCACCCTGGGTTATGTGTTCCAGAGCCCCACCCACATGCTGTTCGCCCCCACGGTACAGGAGGAGCTGGCCTTCGGGCCGCGCAACATGCACTTCGAAGAGGCCATCGTGCAAGCCAACGTCGGGCAGGCCACGGACATCCTCAACCTGCGGGGGCTGGAGGAGTACCCGCCGCTGGCGCTGAGCTTCGGCCAGCAGAAGAGGGTGACCATCGCCGCCGTGCTGGCCATGCAGTCCAAGATACTGGCCATGGATGAGCCCACGGC
>CBDURC010000345.1:0-2347 GCA_965369635.1 uncultured Anaerolineales bacterium
CGCTGTCGGGCCAGCTCCGCCAGCGCCAGAAGGCGAGACCCAAGCCTTGCTTCTGCATCTTCCTCGCCCTCGACGCCTGCCAGCCCCGCCTCAGGCGGGGCCAGCAACCGGGCGACGGCAGCGAGTTCCTCTTCGCTCAAACCCAATGCATCCAATCCCCAGAATCCCACCCGCGCCAAGCGGTGCTGATACGCCTGAGCCGCGGCCAGCGCTGGCAGCGTAGGCGGCAGCCCCTCAAGTAGCCCTACTTCTCCTTTTCCCTCGCCCCGCTCCCTCCGCTTGATCTCCTCCCAGTTGCTGAGCACCTCGTCCACGCCGCTCACCGTCTGTTCGCCGAAGACGTGGGGATGGCGGCGCTTCAGCTTGTTCACGATAGCAGCGATGACGTCCGGCAACTTGAACTCGCCCTCCTCAGTGGCGATCTGGATGTGGAGCACAAGCTGCAGCAACAGGTCGCCTAGCTCCTCCCGGATCTTGTCCGCGTCTTCCGCATCCAGCGCCGCCAGGAGCTCGTAGCACTCCTCCAACAGCCCTGTGCGCAGCGACTGGTGCGTTTGCGCTGTATCCCAAGGGCAGCCGTCTGGAGCGCGCAGGTGGGCCACGACCTCATGCAGCGCCGCGTAAGAGCCAGACTCCTCTGTAGGCGGCAGGTACAGGGAGGTCAGGTGATCGAAAAACTCGCCGCGATCAAGTGCGTAGAGAGGCAGCGTGAGCAATTGCTGGTCTGCCGTGCCCGCCGCTCTGACCACCGTCACGGGGTGCTTATCAGGATAACCGTTGAGCAATGTCAGCTTCACATCGCCGGCCAGCAAGCGGCTGTAGCACTGGGCGACAACGGCTGGCCGGTCCACGAGCAGCGGCGGATAGTGGTCAGCAGCGAGCAGCATGGCATCAAAGACCTGCAAGCCATCCACGGGGTCCACGCCCACGGCAGCCAACAGAGGCTCCAGAAAGCTCACCCCACCCACGATGCGCACGGGGATGCCGCGCTGGGTCGCCGCTTGGCAGATGAGCGGAGTGGTTGCTTCGCCCACCCATGGGTGCCCTGGCACAGCGTAGATGATTTCCTCAGATCGTTCTGCCAGCTCCAACACCTCTTGGGCGATGGCCTGGTACACCGAGGCGAAGGTAGGCAGCGTTTCGTACAGATGGTCAAAAGAATGAACCCTCAAATGCTCAGGCAGGCTGTCCACCGTCGGATGGTGTGTTGTGCGCAGGTGGATTTCCTCCGCATCCTGCAGCACCTGCCAGGCCTCACGAGTCAGATAGGCAGGATCGCCGGGCCCCAGACCGAGGATGGTGATATTCATGATTCTATTATACTCCGAAGCAGGAATAGTTGCAAGCCCAAGCCTTAGGCCGACCACTTGTGCTCCATGGTGAGTGGTGGTAAAATGCTGCCCATCTCACGCTCAAATAAGGAGTCTAGAACCTAACTATGAAGACGAGAGTGAAGCGATTTAGTATCGCCCTGGTTGGGCTATTGCTCATGAGTTCCCTTGCCACGCCGGCTGCGACCGCTCGGCCCGCAGCCGCTCCCCAGAGCGAGCCCTCCGCCCCCGCTCAGACCGGAGGCAGCCCCTGGCGACTCCAATGGCACGGGAAGGGAGATGTCTTGGACGTGCATTTCGCTGACGCCGATCACATCTGGGCTGTAGGAACGGAGGGCCTGATCCTCCACTCGACCGATGGGGGCACCTACTGGCAGATGCAGGATTCGCAGGTGTCTGAGGACCTGCAGGGAGTGTACGCCACCAACGAGGACCATAGCTGGGCCGCTGGCTCTGGCGGTGTGATCCTGAGCACGCAGAACGGAGGCCGCATCTGGGTGATGCAACACAGCACCACCAACGAGATCCTCTACGACCTCTGCTTCGCCGACGATGCCACTGGCTGGGCGGTTGGAGCCAACGGGACCATCCTGCACACCGGCGACGGCGGCGCCAACTGGCAAGCACAGACCAGCAACACGCACCACGATCTCCTCGGCGTCCACTGTGCGGATGCACAGACCGCCTGGGCTGTCGGCAACGCCGGAACCATTCTGCACACTGGCGACGGCGGCGACACGTGGCAGTCGCAGACCAGCGACAGCAATGCTCCCCTGCGTGCAGTGAGCTTCGGCGACGCCAGCAATGGCTGGGCCGTAGGCGGCGTCGCCGAGATCCGTCACACCAGCGACGGTGGCGACACCTGGACTGCGCAGACCTCTCCTGCTGCCCGGCAACTGAACGGCGTGAGCGGTTTCAGTGCCAACGAAGCCTGGGTTGTGGGCAACGTCGGCACCATTCTGCACACCGGCAACGGCGGTGGTAGCTGGAACGAACAAGACGGGGGGACGGCAGAG
>CBDURC010000346.1:0-2319 GCA_965369635.1 uncultured Anaerolineales bacterium
ACAGAGTACCAGTATTGCCTCACTCTTTGTTTGCTATCGCGTTGGCCTCGCGCACCAACTCCACGAACTCGACCACGTCGGGGTCATCGGAGAGCAGGCTGCTCACCGCTTGGGCCTCTTCCAGCACGGCTCCCAGCGTGCTGCCCTCGGCCCAGTAGCTGCCCCGCAGGATCTCGGCGTATTCAGCCACTACGACGTCCCACTGGAAGCGGGGGGGCGCTGCGCTGAAGGATTGGGCCATGTCGCCGCTATCGAAATCCTGGCTCAACTCCGTCACCTCGTGGGTGTCAGGGTCCTCCCAGCGCAGGTACACAGTGGCGATCTGCCCCTCCGCGTCGGGGTGCAGCTTGATTTCGTACAGGGCAGTGACGTCGTGTCCGGCACCGATCTCTCCAGCATCCACGGTGTCATCGCGGAACTGCTCGTCGGCGATGGCTCGATTCTCGAAGCCGACCAGCCGGTAGCGGGCCACCACCTCTGAGTTGAAGTCCACTTGCACCTTGGCGTCCAGGGCAATAGCCTGCAGCGTGCTGGTGAGATTCTCCACGAAGAGCCGCCGGGCCTCCTTCAGGTAGTCCACGTAGGCGTAGAAGCCATCCCCGTTGTCGGCCAGTTGCTCCATCAGCACATCGTTGTAGTTGCCCATGCCAAAGCCGACCGCGGTCAGGGTGATGCCCTCACTGGCGTAGCCCTTGATGGCTTCCCAGATGGATCCGGCGCCTGTTCTGCCGACGTTGGCGACGCCATCGGAGCAGAGGATCACGCGGTTGATGCCCTCCGGCCTGAAGGCACTGTTGGCTCGCTCGTAGGCCAGCCTCAGCCCCGCTTCGGCGTTGGTGGCTCCCTCTGGTTCCAGAGCGTAGATGGCTTCCAGGATGGCGTCTTTCTGGTCGCCGCCGGTGGGCTCCAGCACCACGCGGGCGTCGCTCCCGTAGACCACGATGCCCACCGTATCGGTCGGACGGAGTTGCTCGACGAGCAATGCCAGGGACTGCTTGACCAGCTCCAGGCGGTTCTCCCTGGCCATTGAGCCGGACACGTCAATGACGAAGGTGAGCGAGACGTCCTTGCGCTCCTCCGGGGAAACGGCGTATCCCTGGATACCCACGCGCATCAAACGATAGCGTTCGGTCTCTGCAAAGGGGAAGGGGGCGCCGTCCACGGTGATGGCGAAGGCCTGATCCTCGGGCGGGTAGGCATAGTCCTGCTGGAAGTAGTTGACGAACTCCTCCACGCGGACCGCATCTTCGGGGGGCAGGTTGCCGTCGGTGACGTAGCGGCGGGCGATGGTGTAGGAACCGGTGTCCACGTCCAGGGCGAAGGTGGACAGGTGATCGTCCTCGGTGTCGATGAAGGGATTGACGCCGTAGTTGTCGAAGAACATGGCGTCGTAGGCCTCGTCGTTGGGCGGTGCCAACTGCGGGACAGCTACAAGCGCCTCCGCCAGAGGCGCCGCGGTTGCCATGACGGCCTTTTCGACTCTGATCTCCTGTTGTCCCAACAACTGTGATGTGGGGGCGCTGCAGGCTAGACTTCCAATGACCCACAGTACCAATACGATAAGCGGGGCATGTTTGCGGGACATGTTTTCTCCTCTCTCTTGATGTGAATGGTGATTCGTTGGTCGTGCGTTGTTTCTATGACGCCAGGGAGAAGCCATATGTTCCCGCTCTGCGGTGGCACCTGGGGTACTGGGAACAATGCAGTTTGGCTAGGAGAGAGTTGCACCCCCGACCTCGACAGTACAACTGCCTGAGAACGGCTTTGGCTAGGAAAGTGACAGACCCCTCAGCTCTTCATGCGGCTTTCCTGAGCATCTTTGGCGTCACCAGCCACTGCAACTGGCCGCAGTTGATCTGCACGTCCCGCCAGCTCGTCGCGTCGAGGAGGATGTGGGCGGCTGCGGCTGTGGGCAACCGGATGTCCCCGGCAGGGCCGTGCGGGGCACCGCCGATCAAGTGGCTGGCCAGTTCCTCGAAGCCGGGATTGTGACCGATGAGCACGATGTGCTCGGCATCGTCAGGCTGCCGACGCAACACGGCCATCAGTTCGCCAACGCTGGCACCGTAGATGGCCTTTTCCCAGCGGATAGCCTCGTCGTAGCCGACCGCCTCGGCAAACAGCTCGGCGGTCTGCCGTGCCCGCTCCGCCGGAGAACTGACGATGAGATCAGGAGCGTGGTCAAGCGAGGCCAGGTAGTCGCCCATGCACGGCACGTCCCGGCGGCCCCGCGCTTTCAGGGAACGTTCGAAATCCGAGTGGTACGGCTCACTCCAATCCGATTTTCCATGGCGCAGCAACGTCAGTTGTTTCATACTC
>CBDURC010000347.1:0-2282 GCA_965369635.1 uncultured Anaerolineales bacterium
GACGCCATCGCCAAATCGGCAGAGAAGAAGAAACAGGTAGACGTCGAGTATTAGACTCCATCGAACGGCTACCCATTGCATCCCGCTTCCTATACCCTGTTCCGTTTCTTCCGTTTTTCCGCTGACAAGCCATAGCCCGATGGGTTCTCCGAGGGAGGGAAGACCATGAGCGAGCTACCGATCACTCACATGACGCTGTACAAGCACGGCGTTGGTTTCTTCGAACGCCGCGCCAAACTCAGCGGCGAGGAAGTGTCTCTCACCTTTCGCGTCGAGGAGATGAACGACATACTCAAGAGCCTGATGGCCATAGACTGGGGCGACGGCCAGGTGCTGGGCGTTGCATATGCCACGCCGCAGAGCCGCGAAGAGCAGCTGGCCGGCTGCTCCATTCACCTGGGCGACACTCGCAGCCTGCAAGACCTGTTGGTCGGGCTGCGCGGGCGACGTGTGCGGCTGCTGCTCGATCAGCAGGAGACGCTCACGGGCACACTGTTGGGCCTGGACGACGCACTCCAAGAGCAACCGTTGGCCACGGCGCTGGTATCGCTGTTGCTGGAGGACACCGATCAGGTGCAGGTTGTCCAACTAGGCCGCGTGGAGGGCGTCGAGATCCTGGATGAGCGGGGTGCTGCCGACCTGCGCTTCTTCTTGCAGACGTCGCTGAGCCAGGAGAACTACCGCCAGGTGACCATCTGCCTGACGCCCGGCGAGCACGATTTGTCGGTGAGTTACGTTGCCCCTGCGCCGACTTGGCGGGTCAGCTACCGGGTGGTAGTCGATTCCGAGACTGAACAGGAGGGCGGGGCCCAGGCATTGCTGGTGGGTTGGGGTATCTTTGACAACCGGCTAGAGGAAGACCTCGAAGCGATTTCCCTGTCGCTCGTGGCAGGGATGCCCATTTCCTTCGTTTACGACCTCTACACGCCTTTCACGCCTGAGCGCCCTGAGGTGAAGGAGGAAGCCCGGGTGGCCGCGGCGCCTGTCGAATTCGGCCAGGCCGCGCCAGTCAGAGCGGCGCGTTTCAAATCTGCGGCGCTGGACATGGCCATGGATGCACCAGGATTGGGCATGGCGCTGGCATCTGCTCCGAGGCGAAGCATCACCCGGGAGATGTTGGAAGAGGCCGTGCCTGTGGACGCCGTCGGCGAAGACCTGGGCGAACTGTTCCAGTATGTCATCCGTACGCCGGTCACGGTGGGACGCGGCCAGTCGGCCATGGTGCCGCTCGTCTCGGCCAACCTCATCCACCGCAAGGATCTGATCTACAATGCCAGCAAGATGCCAAAGCATCCGGTAGCGACGTTGCGCCTGAAGAACGACACGGGCCTGACATTGGAGCGAGGCCCGGTGACCGTGCTGGAGGATGGCCAGTACGTGGGCGAGGCCCTGTTGCCCTTCACCGCCTCTGGTGGCGACATCGTGGTACCCTATGCCGTGGAACTGGGCGCGAAGGTGCGCGAGGAGAGCGGCTCCCGCAAGGAGATCCACGGGCTGAATATCAGGGGCCACTATCTCCACATTGAGGAGTGGCACATCCGCTGGCGGGACGTCCAGATCAACAACAGTACGAGACAACCTCTCCTTGTCTTGGTGGAGCATCCGCGCACGGCTCACTACACTCTCTTCGATATGCCTTTGCCCAAAGAGCGGACTGACGAGCAACTGCGCTTCGAAGTGGAAGTGCCGAGCCAAGGGGAGACAACGCTGCGGGTGCAGGAGCATCGCCTCACAAAGCGTCGCGAGGAATTGCACAAGCAGTCGTCCCGAACGCTGCGGGGCTACCTGAAGCGAGGTCTGTTGGGTCGCCGAGATCACGGCGTGGTGAACGAACTGCTGGTACTGTGGGACAAGATCGCTGCCCACGAGCAGAGGTTGGAGAAGATCGAGAAGGAGCGAGCCAAGGTCTACAAGGCGCAGGAGCAGATCCAGGGCAACATGAAGGCCCTTGCCAAGACCGGCAAAGAGGGCGCTCTGCGCGGCAGCTACGTGGACAAGCTGGAAGCCAGCGAGGGGCGACTGCAGGTCCTGGCGCAAGAGGAGTCCACCCTCAGGGCTCAGATCGAGAAGCTGAACCAGCAGATCGAGAAGAAGATTGGGGCCTGGGGGTAAGTCATCTGACGCCCGAACCTTCGGCTTCATCGGCTTCATCGGCTGGATGGAGCCGATAGAGCCGATCCGCTCCATCGGCTACATCGGCTGACTGTCAGCGGAAGAGCGGAACAAGCGGAGAGGGGGACAGGGAGACGAGGTGATATCCATGGCGACAACGCCGACGATGA
>CBDURC010000348.1:0-2278 GCA_965369635.1 uncultured Anaerolineales bacterium
GGGCATGCCCAGCCAGCCCTCGCCAGCCTTGCCCCACAGCAAGCCCACAGCGCCAATGCGCCGCAGCACGCTCCAATCGTGGTACTGCTCCTCTGTCTCATTCGGGTCGGGCGCCGACAGCAGCTCCTCGGCGATATGGCGGCTGGCGAAGTCATACACCTTTCGAGTGTGTACCTTGTGATGGACGACCAGCTCACCCCAGTGGTACATGCTCTCCAAGGCGGCCCGCGCCAGCCTGGTGGGCCCCCACGACCACTCCACCTTCTCATGGAAATCCAGGTCGGCGGAGGAGAGAGGCCCTCGTTCTTCGATGGCCCTGCGAACCTGGGGCACGATATGTATGACGGCATCCGGACTCTTGCCTGGGCTGCGTCTGATCGCTTCCCTGCGACGGCGGAAGTAGGGCCAGTCCTCTACGCTGTAGATGGACATCATCTTGTCGAATCCATCCACAAGCTTCCTGTCCCCGTAGAGCAGCTCTTGCAGCATCATTGGTCGAAAGTCCGAAACCCGGGCTTGCAGCACCAACTCAGGGTTGTTGCCAACGATGTTCAGGGGATCGAACTGGATGCATCCCAGGCGACGGATGTGCTCCAGGATGCCCTGCTTGCCTTCCAGTTGGTGGGGCGGCCACAGCCTCTGGTGGCTGAGGATGAACCGTCGAGCTTCCCGGTTAGTGAGGTTGAGCGTGTTCATAGGCATCTACATGGCATTCACATCGGCATTTGCATCGGCATTTACGGCATCTACAGCGCACTCCCTACCGCCCATCCCCTCTGGATGAAAAGCCGTGTCTGGCCAGCCTCTCTCCTCCACTCCAGTACTCCCCGGTGACGTAGACCAGCATGTCCAGCTTGTCGGCCATGATCTCCCCGGCCTCATCGAGAACGCTTTCGTCCACGTGCATGGCCACCACCTGGCCGAGGAAGAGATCGTGATCGCCAATGGTGTGGATGTCCAGCACTCTGCATTCCAGGTTGACCGGGCACTCGGCGATCAGGGGCGGACGGACCTCGTCGGCGGGCAGGGGAGTCAGCCCGAAGGCGGCGAACTTGTCCACACCGCTGCGGCCGGACACCGAGCCGCAGCCATCCACGGCAGCTAGCAGGCGCGCTGGCGGGAGATTGACGACGAATTCCCGCGTCTCCGAGATCAGGCCGTGAGAGTAGGTGGCCGGCCTTATGGCAATCCCCACGATCACAGGCTTCCTGATGCTGATGTTGAACACTTCGCCCAGTGTGATGATATTGGCGATGCCTTCTTTGTCCACCGACGTGATCAGTGCCGCCGGAGATGGATAGACCGGCCGATACGGTTGGAGCCTGGTCTTCTTCCTCACAATACTGATGTCCTTCACAATGCCCTTCACTATGTCCTTCACTATGTCCTGTAATCGCCCAGACCTCGCCCCCGCGGAATCCACTCCGTCGGGTCGTTCCAGTCGGTTGCCTTCCAGCGCATCTTCTCCGGCCGCACGAGATGGATGACGTCCTTGAAGAAAGCCAGCCGCTCTGCGTCGGTCATCGGCGTGAACGATTCGGCAATGGCCAGGTTCTGCTCCAGTTGGGCCGTGGTTTCCATGCCCACGACCACCGTGCTGACGGGCAGGCTGAAGGCGTAGCGCAGCGAGCGTGGCACTTCGTGGGTCAGACTGCCCAATCCCAGCACTTTCATGCCTATGGTGGCTACCCCTTTGGCGTTGGCGATGGGCAGGAACTCCTCGGCGAAGCTGAGGATGAAGTGATCCAACGCCGACAGGGCAATGAGCGTGCTATCGAAGGGGAAACGACGGAGCGCCTCGACCAGGATCTGCGGATCGGTGTGGCAACTGATGCTGATGTACCGCACCAATCCCTCATCACGAGCCTGCACGGCAGCATCCAACGCGCCGCCTTTGCCGGTGAACGCATCCAGCCGGGCGTAGTCCCACACGTTGTGCAGCCGCCACTCGTTGACGTAGTCGGTCTGCAAGCGGGTCAAACTCTGCTCCAGTTGGCGACGAGCGCCATCGCCGGTGGTGTCCCAGGTCTTGGTGGCAATCCACATCTCTGACCGGCGGTGTTTGACCACCTTGCCCATCCGGGTCTCGGCCTGTCCCCTGGAGTATATCCAGGCGGTATCGAAGTAGCGGATGCCTCGGTCTATGGCGGTATTGACGATCTCAATCGCTTCTTCTTCCGTGCAGTTGTGCTCATCCACAATCCGTTGCCCGCCAAAGCTCAGGATGGGGAATGATTCTCCGGTGCTGCCAAATGGTCTGGTCTCCATGCTGGTCTCC
>CBDURC010000349.1:0-2221 GCA_965369635.1 uncultured Anaerolineales bacterium
TGCGGCGCGGAGTATGGCGTTGACGAAGTCGAGTATGTCTGCCCCGAACACGGCGACGAGGGCATCCTCGACGTTATCTACGACTACGATCTCATTGCCCGACGCATCAGTCCCGATAAACTGGCCGACAACCCGATACGGTCTATCTGGCGCTACCTGCCGCTGTTGCCGGTGGAGCCAGAAGCAACACAGCGTCTCATAGAGGGCACCGTGCTGGCCAGCGTCGGGTGGACACCGCTCTACGCCGCCCCGCGCCTGGCGGCTCACCTGGGCCTGCGCCACCTGTGGGTCAAGGACGACGGCCAGCAGCCTACCGCTTCGTTCAAAGACCGCGCTTCAGCCATCGCCGTCGCCAAGACCCGCCAACTGGGCTATGAGATCGTCACCACCGCCAGCACAGGCAACGCGGCAGCCGCTCTCTCGGGGCTGTGTGCTGCCGTTTCCCAGCCCAACGTCATCTTCGTGCCCCGCACCGCACCGCAGGCCAAGATCACCCAACTGCTGGTTTTCGGCGCGACGGTGCTCCTCGTAGATGGGTCCTATGACGACGCCTTCGAGTTGTGTCTGAAGGCCGCACCGGAGTTCGGCTGGTACAATCGCAATACGGCCTACAATCCCTACATGACCGAGGGCAAGAAGACGGCGGCGTACGAGATCTGCGAGCAATTGACGGCCCGCGGTTTGGGCAGGGGTGCAAGGGCGCTAGGGTGCAGGGGTGCTCCTCTGCTCCCCTGCTCCTCTGCTCCTCCGCTCCCTTGCCTCTCGGCTCCCGACCGCATCTTCATCCCTGTCGGCGATGGCTGCATCATTGGGGGGGTGCACAAAGGGCTGCAAGACCTGCTGGCGCTGGGCTGGATAGAGCACATGCCGAAACTGATGGGCGTGCAGGCCGCGGGTTCCTCCCCACTGGTGGATGCCTGGGAGCGAGGCTTGGAGGGTTTGGAGATGAAGCCAGTGAAAGCCCATTCCATTGCCGACAGCATCGTCGCTGGATTACCTCGTGACCGCATCAAGGCGCTGCGAGCGGTGCGGGGCAGTCGCGGGGCTTTCATCCGCGTGAACGACGAGGAGATCATCGCGGCCATCCCCGCCTTGGCCCAGGGATGTGGAGTCTTTGCCGAGCCTGCTGCCGCCGCTGCCTACGCCGGTTTGGTCAAGGCGGTCGAGCAAGGGCTCGTTGACCCCGACGAGCAGGTGGTCGTGTTGGCCACAGGCTCAGGGCTGAAAGACATCGCATCAGCGATGAAGTCCGTGGGCGAACCGCTTTTCATTGAGCCGACAATGGACAGCCTGCGGCGACAGATGGCCAGCGCCGCTTGGGGCGGGGCCAGCATGGGGCGAGAGCAGTGAAGCGCGCGGCTCTGGGTGGCTCGGATTCCATGCGCACCGATCTACATATCCACACCACTGCCTCGGATGGTCGCTGGCCGCCGGAGCGCGTCGTGGCCGAGGTGCTGGCCCACTCCATTGGCCTCTTCGCTATCGCCGATCACGATACGACAGCCCATGTTACTGAAGCTGAAGCCTTGGCCCGAGAAGCGGGAGTGGCCTTCGTGAGAGGTGTCGAGGTCTCCTCTTGCCTGAACGGAAATCTCTTCCACATCCTGGCCTACGGGTTCGACCCGGAAGCACCGGCTTTGCCGTCCATGCTACATGACAATGCTGCCTTATCGGATGGCTACAACGAAGGGATCATTCGCGGTCTTATCGCTGAGGGCTGTCCCATCACCCTTCACGACTACCTTGCCTACGACTACGATCGCACACGCGGCGGTTGGAAGCCACTGCGCTTCCTGATGGACCGAGGTGTCTGCTCCGGGATAGAGGACTACTTCGCCAATCTGGTGGCCAACCTATCCGTCCCATCAGCTCAGTACCCCCATCCTGCCGACGTCGTTGACGCCATTCGGGAGAGCGGAGGTGTGCCGATTCTGGCCCATCCGGGAGCACGCCTGTGCTGCACCAACGGCAGCGAGAGCACCCTGCATCACCTGCGGGAGTCGGGCATCGCCGGGTTGGAATGCTACTCCCAATACCATGACCTGGCGACGACTCGCTTCTGCCTGGATTGGTGCATTCAGCACGGTCTGCTCGTCACCGGTGGCTCCGATTGTCATGGTGGTTTCGTTGGCCGCCAGTTAGGCGTCCCTGCTGTGGACACTTCTGACCTGAACCTTGGTGAACTGGCAGAACGCATCGTACGTTGATCCCCAGCCTCCAA
>CBDURC010000350.1:0-2144 GCA_965369635.1 uncultured Anaerolineales bacterium
TCTCAAGCCGTACATCCGCAACCTCTGGACCTATGCACTTGGCGTGTGGTCAGATGACGATGGACGATATTCTTAGCCCCCTGCAGAGGGCATTTCTGCAAGCCTTCTTTGCCGTTCCCGTGGGGCAGCGCTTCTTCCTGACGGGCGGCACAGCCCTGTCTGCCTTTCACCTGCACCACCGTCTGAGCGATGATTTGGATCTGTTCACGCTGGACGATGAAGCACTGGGAGCAACGATACATCCGGTGGAAGCGATTGCCGATGATCTCGGGTGTGCGCTGAGACGCACGCGCGTGTCGCAGTATTTCCAGCAGCTCTTCCTGTCGCATCCACAAATCAAAGAGCCTCTCAAGATTGACATGGTGCGGGACTTTGGGCCGCAGTACGGCGAGAGACTTGTTCGGGACGGGATCATCGTGGATGCCCTGGACAACATCGTGCCTGGCTCTGGAACTTTCGGAGTACCTCTGACGTCTATCAAACGTGCTTTGCATCCTGCATCTTGCTGAAGGAGTTTTTGCCATGAAACACCACCCTGTCCTGCCTAACCTGTTCCTTCTGGTCATGTTGCTGGTCACGCCGCTACTGAGTAGCTGCGCGGTACCCACGCCGCCGCCTACAGCGGCGCCTGAACCCGCCACGGCCACGCCAGCGGAGGAGACTCCATCATCATCCAGCGTCGCCCTACCGCAGCCTACGGAGGGCCCCACGCCTGTCGCGCTGCCGCCGACGGTGATCTCCATCAGTCCGGCGCGGGGCGAAGCGCATCCGCCGGATGCGGTTCTAATGGTCACCTTCGACCAGCCGCTGGACGAGCCGAGCGCGGCCGCAGCCTTCGGTATCGAGCCGGAGGTGGACGGCGAGGTGACCGTGGAGGCGGACACGCTCATTTTCACCCCCGACGAGCCGCTGGAGCGAGCCACTCGCTACACGATCACCATTGCCGAGACGGCCAAGAGCGCGCTGGGCCTGGCGCTGGGCGCACCGCTCAGCTTCGCCTTCAACACCGTCGGCTATCTGGAGGTCACCAGCACGCAGCCGCCGGATGGGGCAGAGGAGGTGGCCACCGACCTCCTGGTGACGGCGGTCTTCAACCGTCCCGTGGTGCCCTTGATGAGCCTCGACGAGGCGGCCGATCTGCCGCAGCCGCTGGAGTTTGATCCGCCGCTGGCCGGTACGGGCGAGTGGCTCAACACCAGCATCTACGTCTTCCGGCCCAGCGCGGGCTTCGCCGCGGCCACGGTCTATGCCGTCACCGTCAAAGCGGGCCTGACCGATGTCTCCGGCGGTCTGTTGGCCGAGGACTACACCTGGAGTTTCGTCACCGCTGCGCCTGTCGTCGTCTACCAGGAGCCGACGCGCGACCAGTCGCCACCGTCGTCGGCGATCACCGTCACCTTCAGCCAACCGATGGATCGGGCCAGCAGCCAGGCGGCTTTCAGCCTGCTGCCGGAGGTGGAGGGCGAGCCTGATCGCGCCAATGCCATCGAAGGCCGCTTCGAGTGGGCGGACGACGACCGCACGCTGATCTTCCAGCCCGACGAGTGGCTACAGTTCGGCGCCAGCTACTACGCTGAGGTAGACGACACGGCTCAGCCTGCGGTGGGCGAGGGTGGGTTGCGGCGAGACGAAGGCTGGTCGTTCGCCGTCGTTCCGCTGCCGGGCGTCGTTAGCACGGAGCCCGAAGATGGGGCGGAAGGCGTAGACCCTTATGGCGGCATGGAGATCTACTTCGCCAGCCCCCTGGACCAGGAGACGCTGGCCGGTGCCGTGACCGTCCTGCCCGAGCCGACCGGCGTCTACAGCTACTACAACTCCTGGAACAGCCGGCAGTGGATCAGTTGGGACTGGGAGCCGCAGACAACCTACACGGTTACCCTGGCGTCCACCATCGGCGATCCCTACGGCAACACGCTGGGCGATCCCGTCGTGGTGCGCTTCAGCACAGGCGACTACGAGCCCACGGCCTTCCTTGACGTGATGGGCGATATGGGCACCTACAATGCCTACACCGAGACCTTGATCAGCGCCACCTACCGCAACGTCTCCCGCCTCGATTTCGCGCTCTACTTGTTGGACGAGGAGACCTTCATGAGCCTGACGGGCGAGGAGGGGTGGCGCTTTGCCAGGCAGTTCGACCCGTC
>CBDURC010000351.1:0-2091 GCA_965369635.1 uncultured Anaerolineales bacterium
GCCTGGGTGGCCCGGGATTTCTTGCCGCCAGGCCGCCGTCTGGGGCTGACGGAGGAGGAGTACGACGTTGGCGAGCGTGGCTGGATTTCGGAGCGATGGCTGGGTTCCACCACCAAGGCCGACAACCGCGTCGGCCCGACCGACGAGGGACTCTCCCACGTTGCCCTGGGCAATGGCCAGAGGATGACTCTCAAGGAGGCGGTGGAGGTGGCCGGACCGGCCATCATGGGCGAGGGGTACGCCAAGACCCACAGCGGGCTGGGGCGACTGGCCAAGATCTACGACTTCGCCGTCCGCATTCCCTATCACCTGCATCAGATGAAGAAGGATGCCGCTCTCGTGGGAGCCAATTCCAAAGAAGAAGCCTACTACTTCCCGGAGGGCGTGGACATGGGAGCGCATCCGGAGACCTTCTTCGGCGTGCATCCCTACATCGCCGATCAGAAGAAGTACGACATCCTGCTGCCCTACCTGGTGGAATGGAAAGATGACCTGATCCTGCGACATTCCAGGGCTTACCTGCTGGTGCCGGGCGAGGGGTTCCATTTGCCTTCCGGCGTGCTGCACGCGCCGGGCACGGCGCTGACCATCGAGCTACAGGAGGACTCCGACGTCTTCGCCCTGCTCCAGGCGCTGGTGGCCGGCAAGATCATCTCCAAAGAACTGCTCTTCAAGGATGTGCGTAAGGAAGACCGCGAGAAGCATGGCGAGCGGGTCATTCTGGGGCAGATAGATTGGGACATCTGCGGCGATCCCTACTTCTACGAGAACCACCACACGTCGCCCCAACTGGTCGAGGAGACGCAGACGCTAAAGGGGCGAAAGCAGGAAGGCGGCGAGGAGTATTGGATCTACTACAACACCACCAAGTTCAGCGGCAAGCGGCTGGTAGTGAAGCCGGGCCAGAAGTTCGCCAGCGTGGACAAGGGCGTCTACAACATCCTGGTATGGCGAGGCCAGGGGTGCTTCGATGGTCTCGAGATCGAGGCGGGCAACTTTGGCTTCGACGAACTCCTCGTCTCTCACGCCCGGGCCACTGTGCCCATCGTGGTTGAGAACACGGGCACGGAGGACCTGGAGATCTTCAAGTTCTTCGGGCCGGACATCAATCTCGGGGTGCCGATGATTCCGCAGTATCCCCCCATTAATTAGTGGGCGGTGGACAGTGATTCGTGATCTGGTTCGTCTGCATCAGGAGGATTTGACAATGAGCGAGCAAAGCTTCACCTCCATGGCAGGGGCCAAGGCCGAAGGCGAGGCCCCAGAGATTGGCGTGGGCATGCTGGGCTATGCCTTCATGGGCAAGGCGCACAGCAATGCCTATAAGAAGATTCCCTATATGATGTATCCGCCGCCGGCGGTCCCGCGGCTGATCGCCATCTGCGGGCGCCACGAGGAAGCTGTGGCCGAGGCGGCGCGCCGCTATGGGTACGAGGGCTACTACACCGACTGGCGCAGGATGTTGGAAGATGACCGCATCCAACTCTTCGACAACGGTGGCTCCAACAACATCCACGCCGAACCATGCATTGCCGCCGCTGAGGCGGGCAAGCACGTCTTCTGCGAGAAGCCGCTGGCTCGCACCGCCGAGGAGGCCAAAGCGATGCTCGATGCCGTCACTGAGGCGGGCGTCAAGCACATGGTGTCCTTGAACTACCGCTTTGTACCCGCTATCCGCCAGGCCTATGATCTCATCGCCAGTGGAGCGCTGGGACAGATCTACCATTTCCGAGCTATCTACTTGCAGGAGTGGCTCATGCCTCAATACGGCATACCCAAGATCTGGCGTCTGGACAAGGCACTGGCCGGCAGCGGCGCGCTGGGCGACCTGGGCGCGCATATCATAGACCTGGCCCGCTTCCTGGTGGGCGAGATCAAGAGCGTGGGGGCCATGATGCGTACTTTCATCAAACAGCGCCCCCTGACCGACGGCAACGGCAGCGGCGAGGTGGACGTGGATGATGCCTTTGTGGCCACCGTAGAGTTCGAGAACGGCGCGATGGGCACGCTGGAGGCCAGCCGGTTTGCCGGTGGCCGCAAGAACCACCAGGTGCTGGAGATCAACGGCGAGAAGGGCAGCATCCGCTTCAA
>CBDURC010000352.1:0-2069 GCA_965369635.1 uncultured Anaerolineales bacterium
GTCTCCTCCAGGCGGATGCTGCCCAGTGCCAGTTGGCTGCCCACGTCCAGTGCGCTCGAGTAAGAAGCGTCCAGAACCACGCTGCCATATGTCTCGCTACCCCCTATGCTCACCGGCTCCGGGGCTGGAGTTGCCTGACTTCCACCGCATCCGGCCAATGCCGTCACGACGAGTACCAGCACAAGTGTAATTCTCCAAGGTTTCATTATCGTCATCATCTAGCTCCTCCAATTCGCTGATCTGCAGATCTGTTGACTTGCCGATTTGCTGATTTCCTCACTCCCGCCTCAATGCCTCGATGGGATCCAACTGCGCTGCCTTCCTGGCCGGATAGTAGCCGAAAAAGATGCCCACCGTCGCCGAAGCCAGAAAGGCCAGCGGGATGGATTCCGGTACCAGTTCGGTGCGCATCGCCCCCAGGCCAAAGAGATAGGAGCCTCCCACGCCAGCCAGGACACCCACCAACCCACCTACCAGGCTGAGGGTGATCGCCTCCAGCAGGAATTGGAGCTGCACGTCGCGGGGACGAGCGCCCAAGGCCTGCCGCAGGCCGATCTCCCGCGTCCGCTCGGTGACACTGACCAGCATGATGTTCATGATACCGATGCCTCCTACCACCAGCGAGACCCCCGCCACCCAGGCCAACAGACTGCGGAAGGCCTCGGTCGCTGCTGACCGAGTCTCTATGATGGTATTCTGCGTCATCACAGCAAAATCTGGTTCCGTGGGATTCACGTCGTGCCGCTCGATCAGCAGATCTGAGACCTGGACGATGACGCTGTCCATTACCTCCTGGCTTTCGGCGGAGACGTAGATGACCCGTACCGTATCGTCGCCCAACCTGCTACCGGAGGAGAACTTCTTGAACACGACGGTGATGGGGATGTACACACGCCCGTCATAGTCCTGACCGCCCACCACCCCCTGTTCGGCCATCACGCCGATGACAGCAAAGGTAGTCGAACCGATTTTGACTTGCTGGCCGATGGGACTTGCCTCGCCAAAGAGGTCCTGAGCAATGCCGTACCCCAACACGGCCACCTTGCTTTGGCGGTCGTTCTCCTCCTCGGTGACGAAGCGTCCCACTGCTACCTCGTACTCGCGCACGGCAGGGAAGTCGGAGGTCGTTCCCACAACAGAGATCCCTTCTAACGTGACCCCAGTGCTGGACGCCTTCACGTCCTGGGTGGTGCCCTGCTCCGCCGACACGCCGTTGATGTTGCTCACGTTGAAGGCGATGGCTTCCACGTCCTCGTAAACCAGAGTCGAACCGGATCCACCACGGCCTACGCTGCCCGGGAGGCGCGCTTGCATGACCATGACCAGGTTCGCCCCCAAGGCGTTGATCTGGTCGGCGATCTCCGCCTCTGCCCCCGCACTGACCGCCAACATCACGATGACGGCGGCCACGCCGATGATCACGCCCAGAGCCGTCAGGAGCGAGCGTACTTTGTTGAGGGTTAGTCCCTCCCAGGCTATTCTGAAGGTCCGCCACGGGCTCATTTCTTCCTCCTCTGTCCGTTCAACTCGTCGGAGACAATCTGTCCGTCACGGAGGTAGATGATTCGCTCAGCATGAGCAGCATTGTCTGGCTCGTGGGTCACCATCACGATCGTTGTGCCCTGGTCGTGTAGTTGATGCAAGAGCTCCATGATCCCCTCGCTGGACTTGGTGTCCAGATTGCCAGTGGGCTCGTCAGCCAGGATGATGGATGGGTTGTTGACCAGCGCCCTGGCGATGGCCACCCGCTGTTGCTGCCCTCCCGACAGCTCGTTGGGCCGGTGATGCACCCGGTCGCCCAGCCCCACCGACTGTAGGGCGGCGATGGCGCGTTCGTGGCATTCTCCATCTGTCAGAGGTTTCGTGCCATTGTATAGCAGCGGCAGCAGTACGTTCTTGGCCGCGTTCATCCGAGGCAGCAGGTTGTAGGACTGGAAGACGAAACCGATCTGACGATTGCGGATGCCAGCCAGTTTGTCCTTGCTCAGGCCGCTGACGTCCTCCCCGTCCAGCACGTAGGCGCCGCTGGTGGGCCGGTCCAAACAGCCCACGATGTTCATCAGCGTGGA
>CBDURC010000353.1:0-2041 GCA_965369635.1 uncultured Anaerolineales bacterium
GAGTATACCGGGCATCTCCTGTGATTTGCGAGGTTGGCCGCTGGGAATGCCGCTGATCCGAAAGCTGGATGCTGACTTGTGGGAGGTACGCTCGAAACTACAGAATCGCATCGCTCGCGTCATCTTCACCGTGGAAGGAAACACAATGGTACTGTTGCACGGTTTCATCAAGAAGTCACAGAAGACACCAGCGAGAGATCTGCAACTGGCCAAACAACGACTCAAAGCATTGCGAGGATGATCATGAATGAGCAACATCTGGGCAGTAGCCTGGACGATTCCGTGGAAGAAGAGGAAGGCTAGTTGGCCGAGGCTGAAGCTGTGGCAGCAAAACGAGTCCTGGCCTATCAGATCGCCCAACTCATGCAGGAGCAAGAGTTGCCGAAATCGGAGATGGCACGTCGCATGAAAACCAGCCGGGCTGCCGTGGATAGGTTTCGGATGTCCTCCCCAGCAATCTCATCCAAGGAGCCGGAGAACTTGGCCAGCCAAGCCCGTTCAGAATCGCATTCTTCTGGCATGTTGCATCCTTCAACCGTCTGTGCTCTGCTGAGCCACGCCGGAATGCCGTCCGCCTAACCGCGGTGGCCCTTCCGCGGGATGCGCTCGCCAAGTTCAAAGCGCGAGCGAGCTTCTTTGAGGATACCCTCGTAAAGGGGCAGGTTGCGGTCCTCCAGGTGGTCGAAGATCTGGGGGCTCTTGCTGCCCCAGGTCACGTAGCGCAGCGGGTCAGGGTCGAGCTTGGCGGCGATGATCTCCTCACCGCCGCGGGCCTGGGCCAGCCGCCAGGCAATGGGGTTGACGATCATGCTGTGGCCGAAGTAGTAACTGCCGCCGGCATCCGGCCCCACCGCATTGGTGGCGACCATGTAGACGTGGTTGTCGTAAGCGCGGGCGCAATTGGTGATCTGCCAGATGTCGAAGCTGCGCAGCAGGGCGGAGGGGCGGACGATGACTTCAGCACCCTTCACCGCCAGCAGGCGCGAGAGCTCCGGGAAGTCGCCATCGTAGCAGATCATCATGCCGATGCTGCCCAGGGCGGTCTCGTACACCTCGGCGCGATTGCCCACCGTCACCCAGCCGCCGCAGTCGCGCCGCTCCAGGGGGAAGGGGTGCGTCTTGTCGTAGATGCCGATGATCTCGCCGTCTGGCCCGATGAGTATCGCCGAATTGTAGATCACCCCGCGCTGCGGACCGCGCCGGTACGAAGGCCAGACGAGGTGGACACCCAGTGACTTGGCGGCGGCCTGGACGTCGCGGGTGATGCGGCCCGGAGCCTCGTCCACCAAGTCCCACAATTCATTCGCATCCAGGCCGGTCACAAAGCTGGTGGTCACTGTCTCCGGGAAGACGACCAATTCGGCCTCGTATTCGCTCACGGCCCTTTCCAGCCAGGCGATTCCCTTATCAATGTTGGCCTGCACGTCGTTGGGCGTAACAGCGATCTGCACGCAGGCAGCGGTGAATTCCTTCATCTCGTGCCCTCCTTCTCGACTGAGACACTGGATGCTCAATGTCATTGAGTCAAGGTGTAGCATAGGGCCTTGTGCCCGTTTATTGCCGCCACAAGACGCCCACGAGGGGCTAGACTACGCTTAACTTGATGACATTGACTGGATGCTGGGTACCAGTACCCAGTATCTAGTATCCAGTGCCCAATACCTACTTCCGCCGCATCCGCTCCAAGATCGCCATGAGCTTCTCATTACCGCCAGCCGGGGGCTGCCAGTCTACCTGGATCACCGATGCACCCTGGGCTACCAGGCTCTCGGCGAACGACTCCAGGCCGACGTTGATGGCGGCCAGGCGTTGGTGCAGCACGGACAGGTCTACAGGTGTTGGATCTTGGATACTAGATATTGGATATTGGTTATTGGGTATTGGGTTGAGGGATTGGAGCAAGCGACCGGCGTGGCGGACGGCGGCTTCGTTGCTGGTTTCTACTCGCGCTCCTGCCGCTTCGAGTCGCTGTACCTGGGTGTCGAAGCCCTGTGGGTCTTCGTCGGTGCCGACCACGATAGCGATGACCTCCAGATGTCGC
>CBDURC010000354.1:0-2015 GCA_965369635.1 uncultured Anaerolineales bacterium
CGTATCCAGCCGCACCACTTCCGCGCCCGCGGCCCGGATTTGGGGGTAATCCTCCCCGAAGTGGACGACCAGCGTGCGATAGGGGGCGTGGCGGCGCTTGAGCTCCTCGACCGTGCCGTCGTAGAGGATCCGGCCGTGATCAATGATGAGGATACGCTCGCACAGCCACTCCACGTCGGCCATGTCGTTGGAGGCCAGGATTACCGTCACCCCTCGCTCGCGGTTGATCTCGGCGATGAACTGCCGCATGTGCTCCCTGGCTACCACGTCGAGGCCCAGCAACGGCTCGTCCAGGAAGACGATCTCAGGATCGTGCAACAGAGCGGCAACCATTTCCCCCCGCATCCGCTGCCCCAGCGATAACTGCCGCACGGGGGTGTTGAGGAGTTCATCCAGGGCCACCAGCTCGTTGAAGGTGCGCATGTTGCGTTCGTAGGTCCCGCCGGGGACGCGGTAGACCTCCTTGAGGATGCGGAAGGATTCGCCGAGGGGCAGGTCCCACCAGAGCTGGCTGCGCTGGCCGAAGACGGCCCCGATGCGGTCGGCCAACTCCTGGCGGTGTTTGTGGGGGACGAGACCGCCTGTCTCCACGTGGCCGCTGGTGGGCACCAGTACCCCGGTGAGCATCTTGAGGGTGGTGGATTTCCCCGCCCCATTCGGCCCGATGTAACCCACCAGTTCCCCCCGCTTGATGGAGAAGGAGACGTGGTCCACAGCCCGCACGACCTCATACTCCCTGGTGAAGAGGGTGCGGATCGAGCCCAGGAATCCGGGGTAGCGCTTGGTAGTGCGGAACTCTCTACACAGGTCGCGGACAGCAATCATCGGTGCCATTTTACATCTCCGATCTTGGCCCCAATCTTTGAAGTAGCTCTTCCGCCTCTTCCACGCTCAACTCCTAACAACCGTGGTTCCATCAAACGACCCCCGCTTGCGGAATCCTCAGTTCGCCACGTTGGCTGTCAAATTCAGCCTCCAGGCCGAGAGGAAGCGTCAGCTTGTCTCTGGTGTGCCCAAAATCCAGACCAAATAGTATCGGGAAATCGTACTCCGCGCAGATGCGCAGCACAACATCCTGAAGCGTCTCATCAGTGGGAAATGTGCGCTCGACCACATCAAGAGGCTTTCCGACTATAAGCGCGCTAATCTGAGCGAGGACACCTGCAAGCTTAAAGTGTGTCAGCTCCTCGTCGAAATCGTGTAGTTCGAGGAAGCATTCTTCGACGAGCAACATAGAGCCTGACCAGTCCGGGGCATATGGTGTGCCGAGCAAAGCCCTGATAGTCCCGAGATGCCCACCATACAGTTTGCCTCGTACGGGGGCGAGCACACTCCTGAGCACCTGCACGCTAGACAGTGGCTGTAAGGTACCCAGAGGCTCATCCGAAGTTATGGCCCTCAGCATGTTTCTCTCGGTGTACTCCGACACACCCTCCTCACCGAAGTCGTAGCCGGTTGGGCCATGGAACGTCACCAGCCCAGTGCGTGCAGTTATAGCATTCGCCACGATGCTTGGGTTGCTTAGCGCCATGAAGATCTTCGGATGCTGGCGGATCTGGTCATAGTCAAGCAAAGGCAGCAATTGGCTAGCTGTGCGGCCCCCTCCTGTGCAGAAAATCGCCCTCACCTCATCACTTAGGAACATCTCCATCAAACCTGCTGCCCGCTCTTCTGCACGACCGCTCATGTATCCGAATTGCTTGGCAGCGTTCTTCCCCACACGTACGTCAAACCCCAGGTTCTTGAGATACACTGCCGATCGCTCGATAGTTTCCTGCGACACTGGGTGAGACGTTGTGATCAGGCCCACGGTATCGCTGCGGCGAAGTTTCGGCGGACGAATGGCATTCACGGCTCCTCCTTATACGACGGGTATGGAAGCCCCCAGGCTCAGCGCCGATCTGACAATGGGGGTTGCCATCGGTGCCTAGCCCTCTCATTTGTGCATTAGGGCAGCCGCACGCCAGGCAGACGGCTTTGTCGGCGGCGCCGTAGTAGAGCCACCAACGGCCCTC
>CBDURC010000355.1:0-2003 GCA_965369635.1 uncultured Anaerolineales bacterium
CCCCTAACTTCTGCCGAAATGGACTCTGCACTCCAGCCCACGGGATGATAGATGGAAAGGAGTTCACTGAACGTGCATCACATTCGCAGCTTGCGCGGGATTGTGCTGTTGGCTCTTCTCACGCTCCTCATCGCGGTCGGTCCGCACACTTCCGCAGAAACGATGGGCTACGTTTGGAACATCCAGGAAGTTGACCCCAGCGGCGGTTACGGGACGTCACTGGTGCTTGATGGCGACGGATGGCCCCACATGGCCACGGGCGGCGGCGGCGTTCGCTACGCGTACCAAGATGCCGGTGGATGGCACTCTGAGTTGGTGGAGGGCGGCGACTATGGCAGCGCGGCCCTCGTGCTGGCTGCTGATGGCACTCCACACATCAGCTACCAGGCCCAGGAGCAGGCGCCTGCTACAGGGCTGAAGTACGCTCACAAGAACGGGATGGGATGGCTCGTGGAGGAAGTGGATGTCAAGCCCTCGTGGTGGGCATCTCAGATCGGCTTTGGGTCTTCCATTGCCCTGGGCTCCGATGGATACCCGCGGATCGCCTACATGTATGAGGATATGGGAGACGCATGGGAACTGAGATATGCTTGCCGAGATGCTGCCGGCTGGCATCCGACGACACTGTACTCATTCAGTTGGCCGGGCTACGGGGCAACCTCATTGGCCATCGACGCCGACGGGTATGCCCACATCGTCACCTACCGCGCGGCTCCCAACTTCGACATGGTCTACGTCTATCAAGACGCCTCAGGCTGGCACCTGGAGAGCGTAGATGATGCCGGACAATCCAGTGACATGAAGCTCGACGGCGCAGGCTATCCGCACATCGCCTACCATGACAGTGAAGATCGTGAGCTGCGATATGCTTACAAGGACGTTTCGGGGTGGCACTACCAGGTAGTAGACAGCTTCGGGACAACGGGGTATTCGCCCAGTCTCCATCTCGACGAGGGTGTCCCGCACATCGCCTACCGCCGGGTCTTGTACGGCGGTGAGAATCTACGATACGCCCATCCTGAAGGCAGTCTGTGGGTTTCCTACTTGGTTGATGATGGTGCTAGCGTCCACGAGATCCACGGCCGCAGCCCATCCATAGCCGTTGGCGAGGACAGCGCCGTGCACATCGGCTACAACTATCGCGACGGGTACGATGAAAACCTGATGTACGCCCATGGTGAACCGGAGCCAGAACCATGTGCGGTGCAGTTGGCTGTGGCAAAGTTTGACGACCTGGATGGCAACGGAGCCCAGGACCCCGGCGAGACCTTCATGTCCTGGACATTCACCATGACCGTCAACGGCGAGGACAAGATCGTGCGATCACCCGAGAGTGGCTGGTACACCACGACGCTGACGGAGGACGATACGTGGCTGGTAGCGGAACATGCCACGTTCGGCTGGGAACCCACGACGTCGGATAGCCAGTCTGGTACAGCAGGCTGCTTGGACATCTCAGCTCTGTTTGGCAACACGTATATCGGTGTGGACTTGTATCTACCGCTGCTCATGAGAGGGTAACGCCCCCCTGACTTTCTGCATGGGCGCCGACTGCGGATTCACTTGCTCGCACCCAGGTGGGTCACCGTCGATGCCGCGCCTGAATCCAACAGGAGGGCAAGATTGGTGACCACTCAGGCAATCTGCTCTCCTGTCCTCTTGTCGGAAAGGACCAACATTGGCCAGCTCTCGATCCTCGCTCGCCAGACTACACCTCCAGCCTTGGGTTGGCAGCCTGATGAATGATGCCCTGGAGTCTGCCTGTTCCACTGCCTGGCTGCTTGAAACGGGGGCCCTGTCACCAGTTGGGTGAGAGTGTCAGGCGACTCCATGTGGAAGAACCGACGGGACCATCGAGAAGTGGGCTGGGGGGGCTCCGGCATAGGTGTCAGCGACCTATGACATGCCACGCGTGAGGTCCGTCCAGGCGAGAGCTCACCTCGAATCCCAGCAGAACCATCGATTTGTCCAAATCCCTGTCCCTGCGGCTACTTCGGCGATCC
>CBDURC010000356.1:0-1948 GCA_965369635.1 uncultured Anaerolineales bacterium
CTCGTGTGAGACTGAATGGATGAGGATTCTGCAGGCCGGGGCGCTGGCCCCGCCCCAAGCGGGGCTGGCCCATGAACTCAACGACTGAGAGACCCTGCTTGATAGACAGTACCTCATCTGTCACGCAAGTGATAAGGCGTGCTGCACCTGCGAAATCGATCATGATGGCCTGTCCTCGCTATGCGCAGTTTGACAAGAACCCAGTTCTGTGGTAACATCTAGCGCACTTGGAGAGGGGGATCTGCTGACTTCATGATTTCCAAACTGAGCGTGCACGTGCGGCCCCGCTACTATTATTATTTTAGCTTTACCAGCTTGACTGGGTCTGGCCCGTCGCCGCACGCTCGCTTGGAGGGAACAACGTAGTCCCCACCGCATGACGAAGACGAACATGAAAGTCAAGCGTGGCGCCGATAGGGCTCCACGCTTTTTCTTTTTCCGGAGGAGAACATGCCCTGCCGAGGCATTCGCGGTGCCACAACCGTCGAAGCAAATACACCTGAGGCCATCCTGTCGGCCACGAGGGAACTCCTCGAGGCACTGGTCGCTGCCAATGATCTGGAGCCATCCGATCTGGCGAGCGCTATCTTTACCACTACGCCAGACCTCAACGCCGCCTTCCCAGCCCGTGCTGCCCGTGATCTGGGCTGGACAAAGGCAGCGCTGCTCTGTGCTCACGAAATGAACGTACCCGACGGACTGCCCAGATGTATCCGAGTCCTTCTGCATTGGAACACCGACAAAGCCGCCTCAGAGATGGTCCACGTGTATCTCAGGGAGGCAAAGAACTTGCGCCCCGATATTGTGGGAAGGAGGCACGGTCAATGAAAGTCGCCTACCAAGGGGTTCCTGGAGCCTATTCCGAAGAGGCGATTCGCCAGTTCTTCGGACCAGATGTTGACGTTCTGCCTTGCCAGACCCTCGCCCAAGTCTTCGACGCCGTAGAGGACAGCGAGGCTGACCCCGCCCCAAGCGGGGCTGATCGAGGCATGTTACCCGTTGAGAATGCCATCGCCGGCTCTGTGACCCGCTCGTACGAACTGCTGATGGACCGCGATCTGAGGGTTCAGGCCGAGGTCATCTTGCGCGTGCGCCACATGCTCATGGCCGTTCCCAACACGCCAAGGAGCGACCTGAAGCAGGCACATTCCCACCCACAAGCACTCGCCCAGTGCAGGCAGTATCTCTTGCGCCATGGGATGGAACCGGTTCCTGCTTTCGACACCGCCGGCAGCGCACGAGACCTGGCCAAGCAAGCAGAGCCGGGGACTGCGGCCATCGCCAGCGCGCTGGCTGCCGAAATGTACGGCCTGGAGATTCTCGACCGAGACATCGCAGACCTGCCCTTCAATTACACCCGCTTCTTCATCTTGGGTACAGAGGACCCGCCCCGCTCCCATCGCAGCAAGACCTCTCTGATCTTCGCCGTCCGCCACAGCCCGGGTGCATTGCACGGTTGTCTGGGCGAGTTCGCCTCCCGGAACATCAACCTCACCAAGATCGAATCCCGCCCACGCCGCAACCAGCCTTGGCAATACCTCTTCTACCTCGATTTCGAAGGGCACTGGCAGGATCCACCCTGTGAGGCGGCGTTGCTGGGTCTACTGCGCCGGGCATCCTTCGTCAAGATGCTGGGTTCATATCCGGCGGCTACGACCCCGTCTTATGAGGAGACATGACCCTCGGCCATTCAATCTCTGGGAGGTATCTTCGATGATCGTTGTGATGAAGCATGGCGTCACGTCTCGGCAGATCGCTAACGTGGCCGCCCAAATCGAACAACTCGGACACCAGGTGCATCTTTCGGCAGGCGAGGAACGAACCATCATCGGTGTCATCGGGAATGGCCGTCCACTGGACAGGGAGCAGATCGTGCGCTGGGACGGCGTGGAGAAGGTCGTTCCTATCCTGCATCCCTTCAAACTCGCCAGCCGCGATTTCAGGGCGG
>CBDURC010000357.1:0-1932 GCA_965369635.1 uncultured Anaerolineales bacterium
GGCAGGCGTTATCGAGCCTAGTGGCCGCTTCGCGCGTGACCATCCGGCCTTTGCCCACCGCATGAGCGAGGATGCGCGTGGCGTGCGCCGTATTCTCCTCACCAAGGAGAAGGATGATGTTGAAAACCCGCTGTACCTGACGCAACAGGACGTGCGAGAGTTGCAGAAGGCCAAGTCGGCTGTCCGCGCCGCTGTGGAGATCCTTCTGGCCGAGTTGGGATTGCAGGCGGGTGACCTGCAGCGGTTGGTACTCACTGGCTCCTTTGGCAGCCAGGTCAGCATCGAGGCGGTGGCCGGTCTGGGGATGATCCCGCCATTGGAGCTGGGGGAGCTGGGCATCGTGGAGACGGAGGCTAACGGCGCAGGCTTTGGGGCGGCGCTGTTCCTTGATGACGAGGAGTTCGCTCGCGGTGAGCGGCTGGCTGCACTGGCTCGACAGGTGGACCTCGACCTGGCCCCTGATTTCTACAGTCGCTATATCGAGGCCATGGCCATGCCGGGGTGGGGGCAGCGTCGGAGATGAAGCGTTGAAGATGAAACGTCGGAGATGAAACGTCGGAGATGATGACAGCGCCCGAGAGCACACAAGGAGCAGGAACGCTGGATCGCTGGCAGTCCTCCGGCCACCTGGCGGTGTTGGCCGCCACCGCCTGCTGGGCCACGTCAGGTATCTTCGTCAGCTTCATCATGGCCAGCAGCGACGTCTCGGCGTTGGCGCTGGCTTTCTGGCGGGATCTGTTCACCTTCGCCATCCTTTTCGTCAGCCTGCGGTTGCTGCACCCGAACTGGCTGCGCGTGCAGCGCAGCGATCTGAAGTGGCTGGCCGGACTGGGCAGCATTGGCGTGGGCACATTCCACGTCTTCTGGAATCTGAACGTGATGCTCAACGGAGTGGCTGTGGCGACGGTGCAACAGGCAGCGATGCCCGCCATCGTCTCTGTGACTGCCTGGCTGCTGTGGCGCGAACCGCTGACGATCCGCAAGATAGTCGCTATCATCTTGACCTTCGCTGGCACGTTGCTGGTGACCGGTCTGGACGCTTTGGGGGAGATCAGCCTGAGCTTGCCTGGGCTGTTGGTGGGACTGGCCACTCCCGTGACTTACGCCGCTTACAGCCTGTTCGGCAAGCCGGTTGCCGGGCGCTATCGCCCCCTGACCATCTTGACCTACGGCTTCGGCTTTGGCGCTCTGACCCTGTTGCCGTTCCAGTTCTTCACGCCGCAGCCCTGGCCTGTGCCCAACCTGGCCTGGGTCTACTTCGCGATTCTGATTGCCTTCTGCACGATCATCCCCTTCGCTGCCTACACGTTTGGGCTGGGGCGGTTGCCGGCGAGCGTGGCCGGTACCCTGGCCATGGCCGAGATCCCCTTCGCTGCCTTCTACGCCTACGTGCTCTTGGGCGAGCGGTTGGTGTCGACACAGTTGGCTGGGGCAGCCCTGGTGGTCGGTGGTGTGCTTCTGCTCTTCTGGCGCAGATGGCCCGCCCTGTGAAATGGGCAAGGCGACAGGTTGAGCTACATCGCCATCGTCATTTCACAGGGCCCGGCAGCCAGAACAGGGGCATACGGGTACAGAGGGAGAGCGCTAATGGCCAAGAAATCGAAGTCGTCTGCTAAGGGCTTGTAAACAAACAAGTTCCCCAATCGTGTCATTGCGAGGACAGCAATTCCCGGGATGAAACGAAAAATGGGACACGGATGACGCAGATCAAACGGATTTACACTGATTTCATGTGTTTTATTGCTTCTATCAGTGCCAATCCGTGTTAATCCGTTCAATCCGCGTCCTATTTCTGCCGGTGGCGAATAGTGTCTATCCAAGACGGGAATTGCTGTTGCGAGGAGCGCTTCTTGCGACGAAGCAATCTCCTTCCTAGACCTCTGTACCGGACACTTCTCCGGCAAGTCACCAAATGGGACGCGGACAAACGCC
>CBDURC010000358.1:0-1914 GCA_965369635.1 uncultured Anaerolineales bacterium
GGCGGCGGGATGACGAAGGGCTCTTCAGGTGCTTCACCCTGCATCACCAACTCCCCGCGCAGGAATCCCCCTTCGTCCAGCAGGAAGGAGGCAGCGTTCACCCTACCCCAGATGCGGCCACCATCCAGAAGTTCCACCCGCTCGGCGGTTATGGTGCCCTTGACCGCTCCGGAAACGGAGACATTGCGCGCCGTGATGTCGGCGATCACCTTGGCGTCGGGGGTGACGATCACATTGGCTGGCGTCTCAATGCTGCCGCCTTCGACAACGCCATCCAGGCGTATGCTGCCATCGCAGCGCAAGTGGCCGCTGAAGCTGGCGCGGGCGCCCAAGATTACCTCGATTTGATCTGGTTCAGGACGTTTCTCTCTGCCAAACACGGTATGCTCCTACATCTAAAGTGATCAGGAAAGTGATCAGCGATCGGGAATCAGTGATCACGATGTGGGGACCCCCATCCATCCTGATACCTGATCACCTGTACCTGATACCTACTCAGCCATCTCTCAGCCATCTCTTCTATGGCTGAGGATACCCGATTATACTCCAACTTCGGCGAAAGCCAAAACACGAAAAGGAAAGAGAGTCACCTCTCGCCCCGCGCTTGGGCGATGGCCTGTTGCTCCTCCTCCGTCAGCGGGTAGGACGATTCCCAGGCGGCTAGTGGCTTGGCGTAGACGCGAGTGCTGTCGCGGGTGTGCAGGCTGCTGATGATCACCCCATACCCTTCGGCATCCGCTACCGCCAGGGCAAAGCTGTGGTCGCCGCCCGTGTGGCTGAAGGGATTAAAACGCACGACGCCGCAATGCTGCAGGTGTCCCTGTCCAGCACGCTGCAACTCCCGTGTCAGCAGATCAACCTTGTGCGCCTTCTCCACCGCCTGTTGCACCTGGGTCATGTGATGGTCGAGCATTGTTTCCAGATTGCCCCCTTCACTGCCACCGAGCAGTGACTGGTAGTGGTTACGCAGGCTGGCGAACTGCCGCTGCTGCCAAATGAGCCATGCCACCGTTCCGGCGAGGACGAAGGCCAGGACAAGCGAGAGAGGGGCAACGTAGATTTCTATCCAGTACCAGAGGTTCTGCCAGAGGACACGAAAGGAGCGAAAGAATGGAGTCATGTGCACACTTCCCCGTCGGCAGCAGATGCCTGCCTGGGGCGCAGACAGGCCTTCCTGAGCGGCCCTCTCTTCTTCTTGGGCAGCAGATAACTGATGGACGTGCCCTCATGAATATGCCCGATCACTTGCGCCAACAAGGGAGCGATGGAGATCACCCTCAGTTTGGGATGTTGCTTTTCTGGCGGAATGAAGATGGTGTCCGTGACCACCAGTTCTTTGATCAATGGATTGTCCAACCGCTCCAATGCTTGGGGCAGGAGCACCGGATGGGTGATGGCCAGGTAGATCTCCTCCAGAGCGCCCTTTTCCACCAGTGCTTCCAGTTCCGTCAACACGCTGCCGCTGGCGATGATGTCGTCAATGACGATGGGAATCTTGCCTTCAATGTCTCCCACGACGTGGGTCGCCTTGGCCTCACCCACTTCCTCGCGGCGCTTGTGCATCACGACCAACGGTAGCTGCAACAGTTCAGCGTATTTGCCTGCCATCTTGGCCCGCCCTACGTCCGGGGAAACGATAGCCGCGTTTTCGAAACGCTTGTCCAGGAAGTAATCGGCGATGGTGGCGGTGGCCGAAAGTGGATCCACAGGAATGTTGAAAAAGCCCTGCGTGGCCGGAGAGTGTGCGTCCACGAAGACGACCCTGCTGGTTCTCAGGGCCTCCAACATCGTAGCCACCACCTTGGCGCTGATTGCTTCCCGGCCAGCGGCCATACGCTCCTGCCGGCCATAGGGGAAGTAGGGCATCACCGCCGTGATGCTGTGCGCTGAGGCGCGGCGGAGAGCGTCCACGTA
>CBDURC010000359.1:0-1832 GCA_965369635.1 uncultured Anaerolineales bacterium
CATGTTCACGAACTTTACCTCCTCTAGCAATCCTTGACAACAGCGCTTGAGATATCAGACCACACTGGTCGTCTGCTGGTTGTCTCTACGCTTCTGGCTTCCACACTTTCCAAACCTTGCCCACCAGATCAGGGCCTGGCTTGAGGGTGGTCTTGCCTGGCGTCCAGCCGGAGGGGGTTGCCTCGCCTGTCTCCCGCACATGCTGGAACGCCTTGACTTGGCGGATCAGTTCGGCCGAGTTGCGGCCCACGGGCGGCGTCAACACCTCCATTGCCTGGATCACCCCGTCGGGGTCAATCAAGAAGCGGCCGCGGACGTTCACCCCCGCCGCTTCGTCGTACACCCCGTAGACGGTGCCAATCTTCCCACCCTGGTCGGAGAGCATCGGATAGGGCACCCCGCCTTCGACCATCTTGGATAGCTCTTCCTCCTGCCATATCTTGTGGACGAAGACGCTGTCAACGCTCATGGACAGTACCTCGACGCCCAACGCCTTCAATTCCGGATACCTGGCGGCAACTGCCGTCAATTCCGTCGGTCAAACGAAGGTGAAATCGCCGGGATAGAAGCAGAGCACCACCCACTGGCCCCGATAGTCCGATAACTTGATGTTCTTGAAGCCCCCATCTACGAAAGCGTTGGTCTCGAAATCGGGTGCTTCCTTGCCTACACGTGCAATCATCCTACGTGCCTCCTCTTTCATTCGTGGCCCGCCCCCAATGGTGGCAGGTTCTGGCCCCGGCAATATCGGGCCGACTGTTGGTTGGACACAAGATGGTATCTTCTCCCTTTGCGCCATGAGCTCCTCCTGTCTTTTCGTGCAAGTGTCCACAAGCAACCTGTGACGATCTGCTGGTCACCTGTGTGTCAACTATCCGCGCCGGCGTCAGAAAATGCGGAACTTCTCCTTCTTGGCATTGCACAGCGGGCAGCGGTCGGGCGGCTCGCCGACGCCGGTCCAGCCGCAGAGTTCGCAGACGTACACCTGATCGAGTTCGATATCGTTGCCCTCTCCCACCGCCGCTTTGGCCTGGCCGTAGACGTCGGCGTGATACTTCTCCGCCTCCAGCGCCCAGTTCATGCTCTGCAGCGCCCTCTTTTCCTCTTGCAGTTCGGCCACGGCAGCGAAGGCGGGATACATTTCCTCCACCTCGTAAGTCTCGCCGTCAATGGCTGCCTGCAGATTGCCCGCCGATTTGCCGACACCTCCCAATACCTTGAGGTGATTGGTAGCGTGCACCCTCTCGGCATAGGCGATGGCCTGGAACAACTTGGCCACGTTGGGCCACCCTTCTTTCTCTGCTTTGTCAGCGAAAGCCATGTACTTCATGTGCGCCTGGCTTTCGCCAGCGAAAGCCGCTTCCAGATTGGCTTGTGTCATCTTGTGCATTGTGTACCTCCTCAGAATTGGTAAACTGGTAAACTGGTGGATTGGAGCGTTGGACGAGCCCCGCTTGGGGCGGGGCGAGCTAAGAGAGTTGTCCCTGCGCCAACGCTCTCAGATCGAAACTCTCGTCTAGCAATCGCTCGCTGTAGGCCGACACGTCGCGTCCTGTGGCGATCAACTGCCGCACGGGCCGGACGCTCTGCGTGTCGCCCAGCAGGATGGCGCCGACGATCTTGCCCTTGCGCAGCGCCAGCCGCCGGTACACGCCGCTCGTCGGGTCCGCCCTGCGCAGAATGGTCAGCGGAACAGCGGAACGAGCGGAATGACCCCTTCCCGTTTTTTCCGCTTCTTCCGCTTCTCCGCTGACTTCTGCGTCGTCGCCCGTGGCCATCGCCTCGCCCAGGCAGGTCAAGTCAATGCCTACGACTTTGAGCGTGTTGGCGGG
>CBDURC010000360.1:0-1722 GCA_965369635.1 uncultured Anaerolineales bacterium
TCGGGCCTGGTATCGGCCAGCATCTGTGCGGCGTCGGTGTTGGTGTACGAGACCCCGAGTTCCTTTGCAGCGGTCTCCATCCACCTCCTGTCAATGTCGCACAGGCCCACAAGCTGGAAGCGTGGATTCTGACAGAACGCCTCAGCGTGATGGGTGCCCCGTTTGCCCAGGCCGGCAATGGCAACGGTGTAGGTTCTTGATGTGTTGCTCATCTACTACCCCCAGGCGCGGACGGTGTCAATCACGTAATCAACCTCCGCCTGCTCCAGTTCGGGGAACATGGGCAGGGAGATGACCCCGGCGGCAGACCTCTCGGTCAAGGGCAACGAGACGCTCAGGTCGGCGGGCATGCCCCAGGGATAGCCCTCCTGCTCGTGGATGGCAATGGGATAGTGGGTCTTGGCATCGACGCCCGCTTTGTTGAGATACTCGAGCATCTCGTCGCGCTGTTCCGTCTCGACTACGTACAGGTGATAGATATGTCTGTACCCCGGCTTTTCCAACGGAAGCTTGAGGCCAGTGTCCTTGAGCCCCTCGGTGTACATCGCGGCGATCTCTCGGCGGCGGTCATTCCACTGGTCAATTCTCTTCAGCTTGACGCTGAGGACGGCAGCGTGCAGGTCGTCGAGGCGGCTGTTGTAGCCCATGCTGTGGTGCGATCGCTTGAGCGAGCCGTGGTTACGCAGGGCACAGATGCGATCAACGATGTCGTCGCGATTGGTGACGATGCCACCGCTGTCGCCAAAGGTGCCCAGGTTCTTCTGGGCGATGAAACTTAGGCAGACCGCGTCGCTCAGTTCCCCGATGGCAAACCTATCGCCAGTCGCGCCGATTGCCTGGGCACAGTCCTCGATCACGAGCAGGTCGTGCCGTTTGGCAATCTCGGCGGTGGCCATCATGTTGGCCAGCTGGCCGTAGAGGTGCACCGGCACGATGGCCCTGGTCTTGTCCGTGATGGCCGCCTCGATCTTGGTGGGATCTATGTTACACGTATCCGGTTCTATCTCCACAAACACCGGCTTGGCACCCGCGATCCAGACCGCTTCTGCGGTAGCGAAAAAGGTGTTGGCCACCGTGACAACCTCGTCGCCGGGTCCGATGCCCAAGGCCAGAAAGACCAGCCAGAGCGCGTCGGTGCCCGAGTTACAGCCGATGGCATGCTTCGTATTGAAATAGGCTGCAAGCTCCTTCTCGAAGCGGACCAGCGTTGGCCCCATCACGTACTTGCCGCTTTCAAGTACCTCCAACATGGCCGCATCAATCTCTTCTTTCAGATTGTGATACTGCCTAACGTGACCATAGAATCCGACTTTCATTGTTCGATTCCTCCTGTTTGTGTCGCGGTGAACAATGGACGTGGTTCACCTCTGGTAGTCTGAGAGACGGGAGTCGGCCGGACTCACGGCAGGAGGGCAAGCCCCGCCTGGGGCGGGGCAAGCAGGGGGAAGAATACCGCACATCCCTCTGTTCGTCCTGACAAGGGATGATATCCCTCATCACCGCTTTACCACTTTCAGCCCTGACTGGGAATCCGGCCAGAAAGAAGTCAAGAAGAGAAGCAGGCTCAAGATGCCTGCAAGGCCACTGCACGCCATTTTGTTCCGCCAGTCACCCGACGGCTTTGTTGGCGCGCTTCTGCTAGAGAGGGGAAAAACAAGGACCGTAGCCAGCCCTGGAGGCTTCCGCCGATCTTTCCGATTTTCTACACACGAAACGCACGAA
>CBDURC010000361.1:0-1700 GCA_965369635.1 uncultured Anaerolineales bacterium
TCGGAAGCGATCCTCGAGGCCGGTTCGCCCGCGCTGGAGCAGTTGGTGCCGATGATGCCGATCAGGCTGGGGTCGGCGGCCAGCTTGGTGAGGGCCGTCTGGCCACCCTCGGCGCTGCACATGGAGTCCTCACCCACCAGCTCGATCGGATGTCCGAGGATTTCTGTGTCGTTGTCACCAACGGCGATCTCGATGCCGTTCCGAGAGTCTATGCCCAGCGATTCGTTCGCGCCACTGAGCACCAGAGCGTAGCCGATGCGCACCGGGTCGCCCGGCGCGATGGTCACGCAGGCGATTGCGTCCGTGCACTCGAAGGGCGCTGCTTTGGGCGCACAACCAGCCACGAGCAGGCCGCTCACCAGAACGGTCAGCATCAGCATACTGAGAGCTTTGTTGTACTTCATTTTGTGTCTCCTCCTGAGATAGAAGTGAACATTGAATTGTGAAAGATGTGAATGACCTTGGCAACTCGCGCTGCTAGGAAGGCCAATCCTCTTGGTCATTCGTCGCCGATATGGGTCAGGCCTGATCACCTCCTTCCGGCGAATCCGCTTCGCTGAAACAGCGGAGACAGCAATGGATGACACCGATCATAAGCAGAGAGAGCAAGGAACTCGAACCGCGTAGGATGTTGTCGAATAATCTCACTCTGCGCGAAGCTTCCTTGCTCTCCAGGTCTTTCCAGAACGTCAAAGTTAACCAATTGTACTAGAATAGATTGCTTTTGTCAAATCTCCCGAATCCGCCGTTCCCTCCACCACAGGACGCCACCAGGCAGGCTGGAGATGTAGATGATAAGCTGCAACAGCAGCGACACGGCCAGCGCCAGCCGCTCGGGCACGCCAACCAGGCCAAAGAAGAAAACATAGGCGCTCTGGTTGAGTCCCAAGCCTCCAATGGAGATGGGGATCAACAACACAAGGGCGATAAGCGGGTTGAAAAGGCAGATGTGCAACAGTGAGATGCCGCCCCCCAACGCTTCTGCCAGGAACCAGTTGACGAAGTTGGTCAGAAATACCATGACCAGACCAATGGCGAAGGCAAGAGCAAGCGCACTGGTGCTGTGGCGGTAGGCATCGAACGCATCCGACAGGCGACGATAGAGCGGAGCCAGTCGCTCCAGCGGGCGCCAACGGAAGAGTCGCTCCAGCCAGGCCCGTAGCCGACGGCTCAGCAGCAAAAGGAAACCCAGGCCGACGACTCCCAACGTGATTGCCGCTGCCAGGGCAAACTGGCGCAGGTTTGTCTGGCCCGTAGTGCGCACGGCTATCAGTGCAGCAACCACAGCACTGGTCATGAAGGCCATCAGCCCCACGATGCGGTCCACGAGCACCGACACGGCCGCCCCAGCGCCGCGGTCGGTATAGCGGGCTAAACCATAGCCTCGCATCACGTCGCCGCCGACGTTGGCGGGCAGGAAGTTGTTGAAGAAGACGCCGACAAAGGTGTATTCCAGAAGCGCTCGCAGAGGCACTGCAATGCGCTGCGCACGTAGCAACACCTGCCAGCGGACGGCGTTGAGCACGATCGCTGCCAGGTACAGCAGCAACGCTAGCAGCAGGTGTCCCGGCTGGGCCGAGGCCAGTACACTTCCTACTTCGGCCAGATCGACCCGGCTGAACAGGTAGACGATCAGGGCGAGGCTAATCACCACCTTGAGTGCGGTCAGAAGTTTGTCTTTCACGAGATGCCTCTCGACT
>CBDURC010000362.1:0-1584 GCA_965369635.1 uncultured Anaerolineales bacterium
CACGTCGGTGGATCACGGCACCGCCTTCGACATCGCCTGGCAGGGCGTGGCCGATCCGCTCAGCATGATCGAAGCCGTCAAACTGGCGGCGCTCCTGGCAGTCAGCCCCCACGTTCAACAACAGCATCCTGAGTAGGCCGAAACTCCGCCCCGAGGGTGCCGGAGGGCGGCGTGAAGGTCGTATCGAAGGGTGCGATCCTCGATATCACTGGTAGCCTTGGTTGAGGAAATGGCAAGAGCTTGGGTCTACATCCTGCGCTGTGCCGACGGTTTGTACTACACCGGCCACTCCATGAATCTCGAGAGACGTCTGGCAGAACATCAAGCTGGAAAGGGTAGTGGCTGGACTAGCCATCGTCTGCCTGTTGAGCTAGTGTTTGCACAGGAGATGGCAGACAAGGAGCGTGCCTTCCTGGCCGAGCAGCAGATCAAGAAGTGGCCGCGGGCGAAGAAGGAGGCGCTGATTGCGGGAGAGAAGAGGCAGCTCCTGGCTGCCGGTTGACCATAGGGTGAACCAATTGCGCAGCTGATCACAACAGGGGCATTCTGTACAATGTGTACAAAATGTACAGCGTCTAGTTCGAATCAGTATCCGCAGTTAGGCACTGAGGGCTCGTGGCGTCCCTTGGGACTCAGCGCCCGGGGTTCTCAGGCCCACAACCTTCGAATCTGGCTTCCCTCAGCGAACAAGGTTGATGAGCGTCCACCCGCCCAGGATGGTCACGCCGACGCCGACCGCTATGCGCAGCCCGTTGTCGGACAGCTTCCTGACCGTGATCCCCGCCAGAGGCACGGAGAGCAAGGCCCCCACCGCCATCGCTGGCGCGATCTGCCAGTCTATCGCCTGGCGGGCGGTGAGCAGGTAGGCGATCAGACCCACGAAGCAGGTGAGTCCCTCGGCCAGGGAAGTAATGCCAATGGCCGTCTTGCTGTTCACGCCGGAGACTATCTGACCGCCGGTCACCAGAGGGCCGTAGCCGCCCCCGCTGAGCCCCTTGTTGAAGGCGGCCAGTGTGCCCAGCCCCACCAGCTTGCCCCACGAGAACTGGAACGTCCGCCGCCGAGAGAGGAGAAGGAAGATGCCCATACCCAGCACCAGGATGCCGATGTAGCCTTTCACGGCCCACTTGGGCAGATTGACGGCCAGGATGACGGCCACCACCGTTCCCACGATGCTGCAAGCGGCCAGTGCGACGGTGACCTTGAAGTCTCGCGTGCCGGGGCGCAGATCGGCGTTGCCCAGTTCGTGGTGCATCACGCCTGCCGCTATGCCGGTCAAGAACTCGGAGAGCAGCACAGCGGGAACGATCTGCAGCGGCTCGAAGCCGAGAATGAGCAGCAGCGGTGTGAGCGTGGTGCCGTAGCCCATGCCCAGGGAGGAATCCACGTACTCACAGACGAAGGCCAGCAGTGCCAGCGGCAGGAAAGATATGAGTTGTGTGTTTATGGACGAGTGCTCCTGTCAAAAACGGGATGGGGCTTCTGTACAACACCAGCGCCGTTGCCCAGACGTGTCGGGGGCGGCGCTTGGCATTGCAGGACACCTTGCACTGCACCTGAGATCGTGCTATACTACACATGCCT
>CBDURC010000363.1:0-1545 GCA_965369635.1 uncultured Anaerolineales bacterium
CGGCCAGCATCAGGCCGTTCCAGGAAGTAATCACCTTGTCGTCGCGGCCAGGGTGCACTCGCTGCTCACGCGCTTTGAACAGCTTGCGGCGTACCTCCACCAGCTCCTCACGTTGGCCCGAGTGCCCCACGTACTCCAAGATGTTCTTCCCTTCAAAGTTGCCCCGTTTGGTGACACCGTACGCAGCCATGAAGTCGTCTGCTTCTGCGCCCAGCAGGTCATGGATTTCGGCTGGCGCCCAGACGAAGAACTTGCCTTCTTCTCCCTCGCTGTCGGCGTCCTGCGTGGAGTAGAAGCCGCCGGCCGGGCCGGTCATCTCCCGCATGACATAATCCAGGATCTCCTCGGCGATGGTGCGGTAGAACGGCTTGCCGGTCACTTGCCATCCGTGCAGGTAGACGCGGGCCAGTTGGGCGTTGTCGTAGAGCATCTTCTCAAAATGAGGCACCAGCCAGTGATCGTCCACCGAATAGCGGTGGAAGCCGCCGCCAAGTTGATCGTACATGCCGCCGCGGGCCATGGCCTCCAGGGTCTGGGTGACCATCTCCAGCGCCAAGGGGTCATTCGTGGTGCGGTGATAGCGCAACAGGAACTCGAGGATCATGGGCTGGGGGAACTTCGGCGCGTTGCCCCAGCCACCTTGACGATGGTCAAAGCGTTGCCAGACGTTCTGGACTGCGGTTTTCAGCGTTTGCCGAGACACCTCTTCACGGCCTGCGCCCCCGCTCATGGCGGTCTGTCGTTCGATGGCCTCTACGAGTTGCTGGCCGCTCTTGATCAGCTCTTGCCGCCGGTTGCGCCAGCCGTCGGCCACGGCCAGCAGCACGTCGGTGAACGAAGGCATCCCGTAGCGGCGAGTGGGCGGGAAGTAGGTGCCGCCGTGGAAGGGCTTGCCATCCGGCGTGAGGAACACCGACATGGGCCAGCCGCCGCGGCCGGTCAGCGCCTGCACACCGCTCATGTAGATGCGATCCAGGTCCGGCCGCTCCTCGCGGTCCACCTTGATGCTGACGAAGTGCTCGTTCATGATCGCTGCCACCCGCTCGTCCTCGAACGACTCATGGGCCATCACGTGACACCAATGGCAGGCGGAGTAGCCGATGCTGAGAAAGATGGGCTTATCTCCAGCTTTCGCTTTTCGCAGCGCGTCCTCGCCCCAGGGATACCACTCCACCGGATTGTTGGCGTGCTGGAGCAGGTAGGGGCTGCTCTCCCTTGCTAAGCGGTTGGGCATCATGCCTCCATTGAACGCTGGATGCCGTCGGGTCTCCTGACCCGCGACTGGCTGGTCAGGAGACCAGCCAGGAACAGGTGTCTACAATACAAATGAGTGCAGCCCCATCCTACCACCAGGGCGAGCACTTGTCTAGGACAAAAGTCTCTTTGTAGCTTGCACAGCACGTGGGTGTGTTAGTGATGTGGAAGAGCGAATAGAGACTCTCGGAGTTGCAGAGGGCACGGGGGGAGAAGCACCCTAACGGATTTGACACCCCCTCCAGCCAGAGGCATGCTGTTGTCGAGTATTGCTTATGCGTCGTTTGGGGC